>JAQGHW010000496.1 GCA_028291505.1 Rhodopila sp.
ACATTGCTGACTCCACTGTGACCCAGTAACCCGAAGCGCGATAATGCAGGGCTGGCCCTCGCCATGGTGCTTGGCGTCACCTTGCTCGACCTCGTCAGTGGGCAGGGTGTGACGGTCCGCTACAGCCGTGAGGGCGACAGCCGACGGCAATATCGGAATCGCACCGGTTTCCCGCACGGAATCGAAAAGGCCCGTGGTGCCGCGAAGGGTCTCAAGCTACCGGCCTGACGGGCGGACGCGGCGTTATCGCACCGGATGACAGGTCCGGATATTGACCGTCGGTTTCTGCAACGAGACGCAAAAAGTTGCGAATCTGACCGCCGTCAACGCGCGAAAGCTGCGGCCTTGTGCTTATGACCTTCGAATAGTTCCTGGAAACGGACGTCAGCCATGACCGTACAGACCTTAGCAAGCACGACCGCCGCCGCCAAACCTTATGAGGATTTCGACCGCCTGCCGATCGGTGGAAGCTGGCGCGAGGGCCGATCGGACAAGGTGCTGCCTGACCGCAACCCCTACACCGGGTCGGTGCTGGTCCAGATCCGGCAAGGCAACCGCGAAGACCTGGATACGGCTTTTGAAACAGCCGCGGAGGCCCATAAAGACTGGGCCGCGCGGCTGCCAAGCCCACGGGCGGAGGCGATCCGCCGTGCCGCCGCGATCTTCCAGGCTCGGCGTGGGGAGGTGGTCTCCTGGCTGATCCGCGAGGTAGGCAGCATCCGCCTCAAGGCCAATCTCGAATGGGCGTCCTCCCACGCGATCATGGCCTGGAGTGCGGGCGCCCCCGACCTCGTGGAAGGCAAGAGCCTGCCCACGGACATCCGCGGCAATGAGGGCCAGGTCCACCGTAAGCCAGTTTGCGTCGTTGGCGTGATCAGTTCCTGGAAACTGGCCGTTGCACCTCTCCAGCCGCTCCGTTCTGCCGGCCCTGGCGGTCGGCAATGCCGTCGTGGTAAAGCCCTCCAGCGACACGCCGATTACCGGCGGGCCGCTGCTGGCGAAGATCTTCGAAGAGGCAGGGCCTATGTCCCGGCGTCCTCAGCGTCGCGGTCGGATCCGGCGAGGCCGTCGGCGGCTGGTTCGTTACCGATCCGATGCCGCGCGTGATCTCGTTCACCGGATCGACGCCTGTCGGACGCCGGATTGCGGAACTCGCCGCCAAGGCTGCGATCATAAAGAAGGTCGACCTCGAACTCGGCGGCAACGGCATGTTTGTAGTACTCGACGACGCCGATCTCTATCGCGCGGTGGAAGCCGCCACGTTCGGCAAATTCTTGCACCAGGGGCAGATCTGCATCGCTATCAACCGCATCATTGTCGATGCATCCATCCACGACGCGTTTCTCGAACGGCTCGCGGACCGGGGGCGGACGCTCAAGTTCGGCAACCCCGATGAACCGGATACAGTGGTCGGGCCGATCATCAACCAGTCACAGTTCAACAGCCTGATCGCCCGCATCGGCAAGGCATCAGAGGAAGGTGCAGGGCTGCTTGTCGGGGGCGAGCCGCAAGGACTCGTTCTACCACCGCATGTGTTCGCCGACGTCACGAACGACATGGAGCTTGCACGTGCAGAAATATTCGGGCCGTTGGCTCCGGTCATCCGCGCATCGGATGCCGAAGATACGTTACGCACAGATAACGATACCACATATGGTCTCGCCGCTGCCGTGTTCACCCGAGGCCTCGAGCGCGGAGCGCAGTTCGCCCAACAGATGCAGGTCGGTATGGCGCGTGTGAACGATCAATCCGTTGTCGATCTGCCCAATTCTCCGTTCGGCAGCGAAAAGAATTCGGGCGCCGGCCGGTTCAACGGCAGCTGGGTGATAGAGGCGGTCACGACCGACCAGTGGGTCACGGTACAGCATGTGGCGCGATGCTATCCATGGAACGCGCAAAACGTCCAGGGTCCCTGGTCGTAGGTCCCATCGCGTTCAACCGACGAAGCAAGGAGACCGAGCTTGGCCATCGTCGACCACCGGGACGAGCGGATGTTCCCGAAGCTCACACCAGAAGAGATCGATCGGATCCGCCACTTTGGCGAAATCCGGCATTACGCCAAGGGCGAATCACTGGTCGTGACCGGCGAAATCGCACCGGGTCTGTTTGTCCTCGTCCGCGGCAAGGTTCGTGTTGCCCGTCACGATCCCCTCGGTCATCTCGCGCCGATCGTCGACATGGATGCCGGAGAGATCATCGGAGAGATCGGACAGCTCTCGGGCCGCCCTTTCCTGGTCGACGTGACAGCAGCCGAGGATGTGGAGGCGCTGGCTATCGACCCCGACCACCTGCGCCGGCTGATGCTCGCGGAACCGGAACTCGGCGACAGGATCATGCAAGCCCTGATCCTGCGCCGGACCGTCCTGATCGAAGCCGGCGCCGGCGGCCCGGTGCTGATCGGGTCCGGGACCGCACCCGACATGCTGCGACTGCAGAATTTCCTGTCCCGAAATTCTTATCCGTATCAGGCGCTGGATCCCACGAACGACCGCGATGCAGCGGATCTCGTGGCGCGCTACGCTCCCGACCCCGGCGACCTTCCGCTGACCGTCTGTCCCAAGGGCGTCGTCCTGAAGAACCCTCGGGAGGCAGAGCTCGCCAAAGCGCTGGGCATGGTGTGCGAGGACGCAGCTGAACGAACCTACGACCTCGCCATCGTGGGGGCAGGTCCGGCCGGCTTGGCGGCCGCCGTCTACGGCGCGTCGGAAGGCCTGTCCGTGATCGTCCTCGACGCCCGGGCCTTCGGTGGCCAAGCCGGGGCGAGTAACCGCATCGAGAACTACTTCGGCTTTCCCCTCGGAATATCGGGGCTGGATCTCACCGGACGTGGCGCCATCCAGGCCCAGAAATTCGGCGCGGAGATGGCCATCCCTGTGCAGGCGGTAAGGCTCGCCTGCGATGCCCCCCCGTACCAGATCGCCCTCTCCGACAGCCGCAACATCCGCGCCAGTAACGTGCTGGTGGCATCCGGCGCCCGTTACCGGCGCCCCGACGTTCCGCATTTGAAGGACTTCGAGGGCAAGGGCGTGTGGTACTGGGTATCGCCGGTCGAGGCTCGCATGTGCCGGCAGGAGGAGATCGTCCTGATAGGCGGCGGCAACTCCGCAGGCCAGGCAGCGGTCTTCCTGCGTCAGTTCGCGAAGAAAATCTGGATGCTGGTGCGCGGACCCAGCCTGTCCGAAAGCATGTCCCAGTATCTGGTCGACCGGATCGAGGCCGCGAAAAACATCGAGGTACTGATACGAACCGAAGTCGTGGCTGTCTCAGGATCGCGGGAAGGCCAGCTGGAGCGTGTGCGCTGGCGCCGCAATCCCACCGGTCCAGAAACCGAGAAGCCGATCCGAAGCCTGTTCGTGTTCACCGGCGCGGATCCGGCGACCGAATGGTTGCAGGGCTGCGGCGTGGAACGCGACGACAAGGGCTTCGTACGAACGGGCGTTTCGGAAGCGACCGGGCCCGCCCAACAGCCCGGCCGCCCGTTGCCGCTCGAAACCACCGTACCAGGTGTGTTCGCGATCGGCGACGTCCGTTCCGGTTCGGTCAAAAGAGTCGGTGCGGCAGTCGGCGAGGGCGCCGCCGTCATCCAACAGGTGCACTCCGCCCGGGCAAGGCCCGCCGAAACAGGAGGGCACTAGCTAGGACAGCAGGCCGCCGCGCTGAGGGGCAGGGCCGCGATGCTCGAAGCCGGCCGCGCGGTGCTTGTAAAATGCAAGGGGCGGCTCGAAATCGTGCCGGCAGAGTAACGGGCGCCCCTAAAGGTAACCGCGACCAGGGCGTAGGCAGCGTCTTGCGAGCCTTCGCCAACTCTTCACAAAGTGCATGTCCTCTACGCGGCTCGACCGCACGGCCCAATGGTCGCAAATCTCTGGTCCGTTCCACGCGGCGCCAGTATCGGTTTTTCATGCTCCTCGGCGGAAAGCAGTCGTTCAAACATCGGCCAAACCCAAGCCATCGGCGGAACGTCCACTTCTTTCGCTGGCGGAGCGGAAGGTCGGCGGCTCTCCACCTATTGCCGACGGCCGGTCTTGGGTAGTCGGTCACGCATGGGACAGGCCGTTATCATACGCAAGATGGGCCAGCCAGGGCAGGGGCGTATGGCTTGCAAATTATTTGGCACGCTTCTTTGCACGTTATTTGGCACCACCCGTCGCGCCTGAGATTGGGAAAGCTACGCACCGCCACGGAGGGCGGCCCGAACCCGGCTTGGGGCCAGAAGAGCCTGCAAACTTTGGTGCCAATATGGTGCAAAGTCACAGAACCGTTGCTCACCGGTGGCGGGCACGTGCCACCAGCGGCACCGCATATAAAAGTGTGGCAAACGTCATAAGCGCGATGATAGCGACGGAGATGGCCACGATTGGTGTCTCGAAGATCATCCTCATCGTGATGTAAGCATCGCCGACAAGGCCGAGCGCAAGCAGTCCTTGGGCAGGCAGCATCAACCGGACGGCGTAGCGCAAGACGCTCTCCTCGGCGTTTCCCGCGGCGGCTATTCGGTGATAGGCTGCGGGAGCAATCAGCATGACGACGGCGGCGGCCACCACACTTAGGCTCGCGAGATGCATGCCCTTCAAGGCAGTGGGCAAGCGCATGAAGCTCTCGGTGAGCACCGCCGCAAACTGAAAACCGAACAGTGCTTGGGCACCGGGCAGGACGACACGTAGTTCCGTCAATGCCTGCTCAATCCGGACTTCCAGAGACTGTTCCTTGTCGTGCATGTCATCCTCGTGGCACCGCGACGATGCACCCTGCAACGGCAACACGTACCACAGGCAGAGCGCGCCGATTACGAATGCTGCCCCTGCGAGGGCCGCTGCCCATGACGGGACGGTTGACAGGAATCCAATCGCCACATCTATTCCGAGGGCGAGCGAAAGCGGCAGCAAAGCGACCTTTAATTTGTCGGATGCTCGCATCATCATGCGGCTCGTCGCGTGACCTCCCGCCGCAATTTGGTGATAGGCGGGTGTGGCGAGCAGAAAGGCGGCCGTCGTGAGAATGAGAAGCAGCGCGATACCATCGAGCCGGCGGAGCGCATGGGGGAGGCTTCCGAAGCGCTGAGCAAATGCAGCATTGTATTGCAGTCCCATGAGAAGCTGCGTTCCCAACATCGCTAGGCGCGTCTCGTCCAGAAGATCCTTTAACCGAGCCTCGACCGCCGGCATGACGCACCCACCGTCCTTCTCACCCCGCTTTGCCGTCATCCTCCTGCTTCTCGCGGAACGCCGCCGTGGCCTGATCGAGCAGCTTCTGAGCTTTCTTGGGACCGCCACGATCCACCGGCTTGAACTCTGTTCCCTTCATTTCGTTGTAGTGGCGGAAGAAATCCTCGATTTCATCCACCAGGCCCGGGCGTAGATCGTCCAGCGACCGCACGTGTTCATGGGTGTGCGCGTGGGTTGCCACCGCGAGGACGCGGTCATTCCGAATCCAACGCTCGCCCTTTTTGCGCTGTTTCGCTTCGATGACGCCAATTAGACGTATGGTCAGAACACAGCCGACGACCACCGGGGCATCGAGAAATACTAATACGTCCAGTGGGTCACCGTCTTCGGCAAGCGTTGAGGGGACAAATCCAAAATCGTACGGGAAGGTCGTGCCCTCCGGCATGACCCCTGCCAACCTAAAGGCGGCCACACCGTCATCGTAATCGAATTTGTTCGGGCTACCTTTTGGTGTCTCGATGACGGCCGTTATGTCGCCCGAGGATGTATCCAGGATAGGTAGGCGCGATAGTGGAAGCCATTTGGGATTCGGCAAAATACGTCTCCGGCATCGACGAGCCTAACGGAACCGAGGCGGTGCCACTGTCATCGGCCTGACACATGAACTTCTGTGCGAAAGGAAAGTTGCCTTGCGCGCTGGGTAACCAGGATTCCCTCGCGCAACCCATGTCTGTTCATAGGTAATTGCCCCTCTCGCCTCGGCGGCGCACACGCCTCCCCGCAACCCTGAGCCTTCCCCCACGTTCAGCCGTGAATGTCGCCCACACGACCCAAAGTCAATCGCGTTCTGGAGACTTCATTGTACGTGGGGGATCTTGATCAATCCGCCCACTTCTACGCGCGGATATTCGGATTCGAGGTGATGCTTCACGATGATCGCATGTGCGCCATGGCGGTTCCCAACCGGCAGGTGCTTCTATTATTCCGAAAAGGCGCATCGGCGATGCCGGAGTCAATTTCCGGTCGGCTTCATTCCGCCCCATGACGCAGACGGCAGACAGCATCTCTGTTGGTCGATAACGCACGATGCGCTGGAAAAGTGGCAAAGTTACCTGACGGCTATGGGCGTCGTCCTCGAAACCCGCCTGGACTGGCCCAAAGGTGCCTCCAGCCTCTATTTCCGTGATCCGGACGGTCATTCACTGGAATTGGGCACCTCCGGACTATGGGAGAACGATCCCAAACCGGGAGTTGGGGGCGTCAACGCAGTGAGGAGGAATGGTAGGCCGGTCAAGCCCCAGCCATAGCTCCTCGAAATGCCGGCCAAGATAGACGTCTAGGGGTAAACCAGAACGGCTGCATTGCGTTTCCACCTCAAAGCCGGAGAAGACCTTGAAGTTCAAATGCGTGGCTCAAGAGGCCAGTCAGGCGCCGCCCTAACGGCGCTCGTCGCCTTCGAACGAGCCAAACTAGTACAGCGTTTCCGTGGAACGACTCGTATCATGCGACCGTATCGATCTTATAGGTCCAGGTATGAATGACGGGTTCTCGGTTGAGGTCATCGAGGTAGGCGAGGATCCTGGCTTTGAGTTCATCCTTGGATTTGACGCGAATGCGGCGAAGCACGGATCGAGCCATCTTGGAGAAGAAGCCTTCGACAAGATTGAGCCACGAGCCATGTTTCGGGGTAAACACAAAGGTGAAGCGGC
>JAQGHW010000530.1 GCA_028291505.1 Rhodopila sp.
CCTAAAGTTCCCCGATCTGGTAGGGAATCGGTACGAATCGGCGCAAGACCTGGGCGGAAGGAAAATGAGGGGAGTCGTGAGCGTGTGGAGGTCTCACCCGTCACACAACCGAGAACATCTGCTTGCCACCCACTGCAGTCCTAGCCCGGTTGCGCGCCAGCCAGCGTGGCAAGGTCGCTGGGCGCTGAGGAGTTGGACTACGCGCGATCCGGCGTTCGCGCGTAGGGGCAGAAAAACAGATATTTCAATGCATTGTCCCGCGCGCATGCCGTCTCGGATCGAAAAGTCCGGACCGAGGCCGAAGCCACTTCGTACAACGCGAGTACCCGATCGCAGAGAAGCGTGAGTCGCGACGCGACCGCGATTCGCCGCGTGAATCGGCTACTTCAAGCATATCGCGACGTATCGCCCTTCTCTAATGGGCGATACTAGTCTAGCGGGAGGGCACGGTCGGACACGGTGATCGATTGATCTGCGGCGAACGAATTGCGATCATCCCTCCGCCACTGCCGGTCTTCATTATGCTCGAACAAGCTCTGAACTCGTTGATTGACTTCAGCCTGGTGCTTTTCGGTGCGCTGGTTGCCGCGGTTCTGTTTGCCTCCAACGAGATCGGATACCGGATCGGCGTGCATCGCGCGCAGCGCCGGCCCGCCGGGGAACAAGAGCACATCGGCATCGGCACGATTACCGCCGGCATGTTAGGACTGCTGGCATTCACCCTCAGCCTGACGATCAATATCGCGCAAAACCGCTACGAGGTTCGACGGGGTCTCGTACTGCAGGAAGCCAATTCCGTGCAGGCAGCCTGGTTGCGATCGAAGCTGATCGGGGGCGAACGAGGCCCACCTGTCACGGCGATGATCGAAGAGTTTGCCAAAGTGCAACTGGCCTATGTCAGCACTGACCGGTCTGAGGACGAAGCGGGGCTAATCGCCCGCAAGACAGCGTTAGAGGCGCAGATCTGGCACGCAATGCAGGTCCTGAGCCGTGAGCAGCCGACCAACGCCACGTCGGGCCTGGCCTTGGCACTGATCGAGATGTTCGGTGCCGCGCGGGCGGAGCGGTTTGCTTTTGCCAGCCAGGTGCCGGCCAACATGACATGGATGTTGATGGCCGGGTCGGTGCTGGCGATCGGCGCACTGGGCTACCATCTGAGAGCGTCGGGGAGCCGGCATATCGTGCTGACATCGCTCCTGCTGGTCATGTGGGCGGGCGGCATCGTGCTGATTGCCGACCTCAATCGCCCGCGGATCGGGGCAATCAGAGTGGATCCTGCACCGCTGAAATGGACCATTGATGATTTTTCCGCGATGTAGAGCGGGTTCCGTGAGCCAACGCGAACGGAAACCACTCTAACTGCCGCGGTCGGCTACCGCTGTACTCAACCCCTCTGGGACATGCGAGGTCAGGCGCCCGAATGGCAGGCGCTGGCCGATACCGGGGGCCGCTCCGGAGTGAGCGGAGCCGAAAACCTGCCGTTCGTTCCGCCTTAACCGTTCGACCGGTTTCGACCCAAAGCGGACTTTTGGCCCAATGCGAAGCCTTTGACTGTGGCAAGGTGAGTGTGAGCGAGGGGCTGTTCGCCGAAACCTCCGGATCGTGCTACTCGCGCACCGAGTCTCGCGTTTTACAACTAACGCGACACCGCATCGCGTTCGGTCTTCAAAAGACCTGTGAAACGCGCCGCGAGGTTACCCGGCGGTCTGCCGCCCGGCCGGATGAGCATCGTCTCAATGGGCAGGCGCGGCTCGAAGGGGCGCATTACAATGGGCAATCCGGAAAGTTCACGCGCTGGTATCGGATCGACAATGGCGAGCCCCAGCCCTTCGGCCACGAGACCACACCGCGCTGCTGTGTACTGCGCCATCAGGGCAAAGCGCGGCTCGACGCCTGCGCGCGCAAATGTCTCCTCAATCGCTTGCTGAAAAACGCTGGGACCGCCCGCAATCAGAGGGGCGCCTACGAGATCGGATACCATGATCGTCCGCTTGCGGGCTAAGGCATGCTGCCGTGGCAGCGCGCAGACCGCGTCGACTGTGAGGAAGGTTTCGCACGCAACCCCAGCGTAGCCGGAGCGCGGCCGCACCAGGCCGATGTCGCGCTGCCCTGTCGAGGCCCATGACCAGATCGTGTCAGGGCTTGGAACGTGAAGCGAAACACGCACGCCCGGACACGTAGAACTCAGGCGTCGGATGGCACGTGGCACCATCCGGGCAGCCAGCGATGGCTGGCACGCGACTCGCAATGGCCCGGTTCCGAGTTCCCGTATCTGACAGGCCGCCCGTCGAAGGTGATCGAGCCCAGCATACGTCCGCTCGACCTCGCGCGAGAAAGCTTCCCCCTCCTCTGTCGGCAGAGCGCTCCCCTGCCCTCGCACAAACAAAAGAAAGCCGAGATCGGCCTCAAGCTGCGCGATTGCGCGACTGACATGGGGTTGGCCGATACCGAGAGCCGCCGCGGCCCTCGTCATCCCGCCATGACGCATCACGGCACGAAACAGGTCGATATGGGTTGGGTTCATCATGCCTACACCGCATGGAAACGCGCCATCATGTAGCAACCGCCACCACGCTTGACTGGCTGCACGATCTCGATCGTGTTCCTAATATGTTCTCTCGATCGAGGTGACTCCGATGGCGCAGCACTTCCTCTTGTCCGCGGCGGCTCGCTCGCTCAGCCCAGGCAAGGTCATGCGGATGTCCGAGCGTGGCGCGGAGAACGTGTTCGTTCGCCTGAGATGGCCGCAGACCGATGGCAAACCGGTGTGTCCCCGCTGCGGCTGCCAGATCTGTTATGGAAAGCCGTATTTGTCCACGGCGACATGGATCTTGACGCCCTTGATCTTCTTTCCGCCGTCGATGCCTCGGTCGAAACAGCTCGGCGCCGAGCGGCAGGATCGGCTGTCGATAACCACGGCGCTCGGTTCCGGAGCATCCCCACAAGCGCGCCGCCCGTCGCGGTGCAGCCGACCGAGCCGCCGCCGCCAGAGGCCGAGCCGGGTCCAGCGGGCGAACAGCCCATAAAGCGTGCCGAATGGGATGCCGCACAGCAGTCCGATTGCCCGCCACTGCATGCCGCCGAAGTTGACGCACCAGATCGCCATCCCGGCCTTCCGCAGCTCCGCCCCGGTCAGTGGTGGCTTTGGGCCCGATCGCATCGGCCGGGTACCCTCCTTCGCCACGGCTTCGAGTTCCGCCAGCACTGCGTCAACGAACACATCGACATCGGCAAACGCATCCCACGGGGCAGGAGACGTCTTTGCTGGGCGAACGGCCGTTCCCATAATGTGTGGCCTCGATGCGATTGGTAATGGTGATCAGGGTGGTGATCGCCTTTCCAGGCACTGCAAACAATCAACCGATGGTTGTAATCGAAATCGCACAGACCAGGCTCGTGCTATCTACGAACAGACTCTTAGTAGAAACGACAATGGGCCGCTACAAGACGCTGATCGGACCGCGGCTGCGAGCCCGCGGCTTTGCGGCCCAACAGACCGAAGCTGCCATCGGCGTGGCGGTGCTAAACCGGATGTTGGTGGCCGGACGCCCGGATTCTGTCCGTCGCCAGCCGGTCACCGCATAACAGCTTGGG
>JAQGHW010000536.1 GCA_028291505.1 Rhodopila sp.
GCGCGAAGTTGGTGGTAATCGATCCGTTCCGGACACCAGCGGCGGAACTTGCCGACCTGTGGCTTGCGCCCCGGCCCGGTACCGATGCCGCGGTCGCTCTTGGCATGATGCAGGTGATAACCGCCGAAGGACGTTACGATACCGGGTTTATCGACCAATGGTGCCATGGCTTCGACGCCCTTGCCGAACGCGCGGCGGAATTCCTGCCTGAGCGTGTGGCCGCCCTGACCGGCGTGCCGGCAGAGCAAATCGTCGCGGCGGCGCGTTGTTACACTGGCGGTCCGTCAAGCTTCGTCAGCGGCCACGGCATTGACGCGGCCAGCAACGGGGTGCAGACGTTCCGAGCGTTCCATTGCCTGGTGGCGATCAGCGGCAATGTCGATCGCGTCGGCGGTAACCGCCGCGCCAAGCGGCCGCCGGGTTTCCTGACCTACATGGACCTGCTGCACGACAAGCGGTTCCGCCTGCCTGAGGACGTTGAGCGCCAGACGATCGGCGCCGACCGTTTTCCTTTGTGGGCGGGCCCGCTGGGCTGGCAGACCGCGTGCCACAACAGCAGCGTGCTGGAGGCGATGCTGACCGGTGACCCCTATCCGGTGCGCGGCGCCTACGTGAGCGGGGTGAACATCGCGGTGATGTATCCCGACACGAGGCGGACATTGGCGGCGCTGCGCTCGCTCGATTTCCTGTGTGTCGCGGCACACACGATGACCCCGACGGCGGCGGTCGCCGACATCGTGCTACCGAAGACGACGACATTGGAGGAGGAAGAGGTTTCGCTCAATCAGGCCGGACCAGCGGTGACCTACACCGAACCGGCGGTGGTTCCGCAGGGCGAGGCGCGCTGCGACCTTACCATCGCGGTTGGGTTGCTGGATCGGATGCGGGCCCGCGGCGCGTTGACAGCCGAGTTGTTGCCGTGGCAGACCAAACGGGCATTCAACGAGTTCCTGATTGGCGATTCCGGTATCTCATTCGAGGCGCTGGAGCGCGACGGGTATGCAATGTTTCCCTACACGTTTCGCGATTTCGCGAAAGAGCCGTTCCGCACGTCGAGCGGGCGGCTGGAATTGTATTCCAATGCACTGGCGTCGGTTGGGATGGATCCACTGCCAGTTTACGCGCCGCCCCCCGTCGAACCCAGTTCGGATTACAAGCTGGTGCTGCAGACGGGGCAGCGGGAGAAGACCTATCACCAATCGCGCTTCCGGGAGCAGGCATGGGCGCGCAAGGTTTCGCCCGATCCGCTGGTGCATGTACATCCGGCGACCGCCGAAGACCACGGGCTGCGGGACGGGGATTGGGCGATGGTGGAGGCCGCCGGCGGTAAAGGCGCCTGCCGGCTGAAAGTGCATGTCAGCGACCGGACCCAGCCCGGGGTCATCACCACGGGCATCGGGTGGTGGCGGCCGGAGGCACCGGGGCCGGAATTCGGCGTGCTCGACGTCAATGTCAACGCGGCGTTGTCCTATCAGGGCATCATGGACCCGGTCAGCGGTTCGGTGGACAGCGGGGCGATCCCTTGCCGGATGCGGGCAATCTGAAATCGGTTGTGGAACAAGGTGACCGGCCAAGAAACGGAGGAAACGATGACTGCATTGTCGGATATTCTCGAGACCGCCGCGTTGGAGCGGGTTGCGACTGGATTTGTCTTCACCGAAGGGCCGCTTTGGCACCCGGACGGGTTCTTCTATTTCGTGGATGTTCGATCGAGCCTGCTGTATCGGTTGGTACTGGGGCAGCCTGCCGAGAAGATCCGGGAAACCAGCGGCGGCAATGGCACGACCTTCGATCTGCAAGGACGCCTGATCAATTGCGAAGGCGATGGCCGGCGCGTGACGCGGACCGATTCCAACAAAGTTGTAACGACTTTGATCGATCGCTTCGAGGGAAAGCGGCTCAATCGCCCCAACGACGTGATCTGTAGCTCTAACGGATCGCTTTTCTTCACGGATCCGTCTTTGCGCGTGCCGCTCGCCGACCGGGAACTGGAACACGCCGCGGTTTACCGGATCGCACCGGATGGACAGGTCTCCATGGTGGCCAGTTTCGAATACCCCAACGGCCTGGCGCTTTCACGGGACGAGCGTACGCTCTATGTCGCGAACACGCGATGGACCCAATACATCCATGCCATCGAACTGGATGCCGAGGGCAACATGGTGCGGCGGCGAATTTTCGCCGATATGTCGGCGGATGGAAAGAATGGTGTCCCCGACGGCATGAAGGTTGATGAAGCAGGCCGGGTCTACTGCACAGGCACGGGAGGCGTCTGGGTGTTCGATCGGGACGGCACGAGGATCGGGATCATCGAGACCCCGGAAGTCTGTGCCAACGTCGCCTTCGGCGGTCCCGACCTGAGGACCCTGCTGCTGACCGCTTCAACCTCAATCTATACGCTGAGGGTGAAGGTGCCTGGGCTGCCGCATCCTTGGTACCGGGTCCGGGATTCCTAGAGGGGAAGCGCGGCCACGCGAACTATGACGGGAGATCGTTACCCGACCAGTTCTCGCCACTCGGCTTCCGTCACGGTCCGCACACCAAGCTCCACCGCCTTTCGCGCTTTCGACCCTGCGTCGGCGCCGACAATGACGATGTCGGTCTTTTTCGATACGGAATCGGTCACCTTCGCGCCCAGCGATTCGGCCCGCGCCTTCGCCTCTGGACGGGTCATGGTTTCCAATGTCCCGGTGAAAACCACGGTTTTTCCAGCGATCGGGCTGTCAGCGGCATCTGCCCGGGCGGCGTCCTCGACGGTCACTTCGGCGGCGAGTTCGTCCAGTGCCGCGATGTTTCGGTCTTCGCCGAAAAAATCCGTCAGTTCCTCCGCGATCGTCGGCCCGATGCCGCTGATACTGCCCAATTCCAGTCGTTCATCCGACCCGACCTGTGTCGCCGCAACCATCTGCGTGCGCCAGTTGGCGAATGTGCCATAGTGCCGCGCGAGCAATTTGGCATTCGTCGAGCCGATGCGTCTGATGCCGAGGGCAAAGATGAACCGTTCCAGCGGCACTGTCCGTCGTGCTGCGATCGCGCGTGAGAGATTGCGCGCCGACAGCTTGCCCCACCCCTCACGCGCAGCGATTTCGGCTTCGCGCTCGGGCAGCTTGAACAGGTCGGCGGGACCGTGCAGCCAGCCTTCGTTATAGAATTCCTGGATGGTCTTGTCGCCCAGGCCGTCGATATCGAAGGCTGGGCGAGAGACAAAATGGATCAGGCGTTCGACCCTTTGCGCTGGGCAGATCAGGCCGCCCGTGCATCGGCGGACCACCTCTCCGGGCGGCCGCACGGCGTTGCTGCCGCACGTGGGACACGTGTCCGGGAAGACATAGGGGATTGAGTCGGGGGGGCGGCGGTCGGTTATTACAGAAACGATCTGCGGGATCACGTCGCCGGCACGTTGCAGCACGACAGTGTCGCCTACGCGGATATCCTTGCGGGCGATTTCGTCCTCATTGTGCAAAGTCGCACGAGCGACGAGGACACCTCCGACGTTGACGGGTTCGAGTTCGGCGACCGGGGTCAACGCGCCAGTGCGGCCGACCTGGATGCGGATTTCGCGCAGGGTGGTCGTCGCCTGCTCCGCCGGAAATTTCCAGGCGATCGCCCAGCGCGGTGCGCGGCCGACGAAGCCGAGGCGTCGCTGCAATGCCAGGTCGTCGATCTTGTAGACGACACCGTCAATGTCGTAGCCGAGACTGGATCGTTCCTGACCGATTTGATTCTGAAATGCTTCGGCGTCGGTTTCGTTGGTTAATCGCCGAGACAGCGGATTGACGTCAAAGCCCCAATTCTTCAGCCGCTCCAGGTATTCCCAGTGTGTCGTGGCGACGGGCTCGCTGCTTTCCCCCTGGGCGTACGCGAACAGCGAAAGCGGCCGGCTGGCGGTGATCCGAACATCGAGCTGGCGCAGGCTGCCGGCGGCAGCGTTGCGGGGATTGGCGAAAACTTTGGCGCCGGCTTCGGCTTGCGACTGGTTCAGCGCCAGAAAATCCGCCTTGGTCATGAACACCTCGCCACGGATTTCGATCAGTGCGGGTGCGGGGCCGTGGAGCTTATCGGGTACCGACTTCATCGTTTGAAGGTTGGCGGTGACATCCTCACCTTCGGCGCCGTCACCGCGAGTGGCGCCGCGGACGAAACGACCGTGCTCGAAGGTCAGGTTAATGGACAAGCCGTCGATCTTTGGTTCGGCAACGAAGACCAGCGGTTCAGTCCGGCCAAGAAACCGTTTGGCGCGGGTGCAGAATTCGGCAAATTCAGTGGAGCCGAAGGCGTTGTCCAGCGATAGCATCGGCACGCGGTGGCGGATTTTGGCAAAACCGCCTTCTGGAGCTGCACCGATGCGGGAGGAAGGGGAGTCCGAGCGGATCAACGCGGGGAACTGGGCCTCGATGGCGGCGTTCCGGCGTCGCAGGGCGTCATAGGCGGCGTCGGAGATCTCCGGTGCATCGTGCGTATGATAGGCAGCGTCATGATGCGCGATCTCTTGCGCCAGACGCGCGAGTTCCTCGGCGGCTTCGGTCTCGGTGAGGGCTTCGACGGAGGTTTGGTGGCGGGGTTCTAGCATCGCAAACGGCGCCTTATGTCGCCTCTAAGATCTGGTTCAGCTCTCATACCAGCAACCCCTGCGGCGGCCGCTGCCCGCGAAGCAGGTCGTCGGCGGCGGCGCGGGCAGCATCCGAAATGGTCTCTCCCGCCAGCATCCGGGCGATCTCTTCACGCCGGGCTTCGGGTGCCAACTGATCGACGGTTGTCGCGGTTCGGTTGCCGACCGCGGCCTTCGCCACACGCAGATGGGCTACCCCGCGTGCCGCGACCTGCGGGCTATGCGTTACCACCAGCACCTGAACCGTTTCGGCGACTCGCGCCAGCCGCTCCCCCACCGCTGCCGCGGTCGCGCCGCCGATCCCGGAGTCCACCTCATCAAAAACCAAGGTTGGGACTGCTGAACCCGCCGACAGCACCACTTTCATCGCCAGCATCAACCGCGATAGTTCCCCACCCGAGGCGACCCGCGCCAGGGGCCCCGGCTCCTGCCCCGGGTTGGTGGCGATCAGGAAGCGCACCTGATCCGTGCCGTTCGGACCCCAACCGGATTCGGGCAACACACCCACCTCGGCGAAGAAACGTGCCTTGTCGAGGCGCAGCGGCGGCAACTCTTTCCCCACTGCCTTCTGCAATTTCCCGGCGGCGGTGTTTCGTGCGGCCGACAGTGCGTTGGCGGCGGCAGCGTATCGATCCTTGCCGTCGCGCGCCGCCTGCTCTAGCACCGTGATCTCTGCCGCGCCGGTCTCCAGGGCGCCCAGTCGTCCCGCCAGGGTATCCAGCAATGCCGGCAAATCCGGAACCGCCACCCCGTGCTTCCGAGCCGAGGCACGCAGCGCGAACAACCTTTCCTCCGACTGTTCCAGCAGGCGCGGATCGACGTCGGCATCGGCGATCAAGCGGGTCAGCAGGGTTTCCGCCTCGGCCAGTGCCTCTTCCGCCCGTTCCAGCGCGGCGAGCGCCGGTTCGGCCGGGTTTTCACTCGCTTCGGCCTGTTGACCGGACGGCGCGAGGCGCTGCAACGACCGGGACGCAGCGCGCAGTGACGCCGCCGGCCCGGTGTTG
>JAQGHW010000540.1 GCA_028291505.1 Rhodopila sp.
ATCCAGGGCGTGGAGACCTTGCCGCTGCGCATGCGGGAGCACAGCCGCAACGCCCTGGCGGTCGCCAATTTCCTGGCTGGCCGCAAGGACGTGACGCGGGTGATCCATCCGGCGCACCACAAGGGCATCGGCGCCGAACGGACGGCGAAGTATCTGCCGCATGGGCAGGGCGGACTGGTCGGGTTCGAGCTCGCGGGGGGTTCGGAGGCTGGGAGCAGGTTCATCAATTCGTTGAAGCTGTTTTACCATGTCGCCAACATCGGCGACGCTCGCAGCCTGGCGATCCATCCGGCGAGCACGACGCACTCCCAGCTTACGGAGTCCGAGCAGGCGGCGACGGGGGTGACGCCGGGCTATGTGCGGCTTTCGGTGGGGTTGGAGCACATCGACGACATCCTGGGTGATTTGTCCCAGGCGCTGGACGCGGCCAAGGGTTGAGTGGGGTGGCGGTCGCACTTGTAACGGGCGGTGCGAAGGGTATTGGCGCCGGGATCGCGGGCCGGCTCGCCCGCGATGGCTGGCAGGTAGTCGTCGCGGATCGCGATCCCTCCGGAGCGGCGCCGGCCGGGGGTCGCTATGCGGTGTGCGATGTCGGCGATGAGGCATCGGTTGCCGCACTGGTGGCTTCGGTCGCGGCGACGGAACAGCGGCTGGATGCGCTGATCTGCAATGCCGGGTTCATGATCCGCAAGCCGATCGGTGAGCTTTCGCTGGCGGAATGGGGTTCGGTGCTGGCGACCAACCTGACCAGCACGTTCCTGTTGGTTCGAGCTGCCGAGGCGCTGCTACGGGCCGCCAAGGGTGCGGTGGTGACCATCGCGTCTACCCGCGCCGGGATGTCGGAACCGAATACCGAGTCCTACTCGGCGTCCAAGGGTGGGCTGGTGGCGCTGACCCATGCGCTGGCGATCAGCCTGGGGCCGGATATTCGGGTGAACTGCATCAGTCCGGGCTGGATTTGGACCAAAGGGCCGGAACCGACCGAAGCGGAGCACGCCTTCCATCCGGCTGGGCGGGTCGGCCGGGTGGACGACATCGCCGGGTTGGCGGCGTTCCTGGTGGGACCGGACAGCGGCTTCATCACCGGTGCCGAATTCGTCGTGGATGGTGGCGTGACGCGGAAAATGATCTATCCGGATTAGGTGCCCTTCCGCGGCCGGGCGTGCCGCCCGGTCGGCCGTTATGGCCCCGACCGATCGCGCCCCAGCCTATACACGCCGGTCTCGCCAAACCCCAACGTTCCGAACGCATCGGCACCTATGCCAGCCGCCTGCCGTGCCTCATCCAGCGCTTCCAATGGCGCGTCGATCGCTTCATCGGTCAGCTGGAACGTTCCAAAATGCATCCCCAACGACCGCCGCGCCCCCAGGGCACCGTGCGCCTGCACCGCCTCGGCCGGGTCCATGTGCACCGAGGACATGAACCACCGCGGCTCATAGGCGCCGATCGGCAGCAAGGCGACATCGGGTGCCCCAAGCCGCACGCGGATGTCTGCCCAATGCGGCCCGGCCCCTGAATCCCCGGCAAACAGCACCATCCCCTGCCCGACGCTCACCATGAAGCCGCCCCACAACGTGCGATTGCGGTCGAACGGCGTGCGTGCCGCAAAATGCCGAGCGGGAGTCGCGGTGATGCGCAGCGCCCCCGCCGTCGCGTCCTGCCACCAGTCCAGTTCGGTCGCCACGATCCCCAGCTTCGCCAGCGTCCGCGCGTTTCCCAGCGTCGTGATGAACCGCGGTGCAAATCGGGCCTGAAGCACGCGCAACGTCGGGAAATCCATGTGGTCGTAGTGGTTGTGCGACAACAGTACCACGTCCGGCCTCGGCAGGTCCGCCAGCGCGAGACCGGGCGCCCGCACCCGCTTCGGTCCGGCCCACGACACCGGGGAGCACCGCTCGCTGAAGATCGGATCGGTCAGCACCACCGCACCCGGCAGGCGGATCAGGAAGCTGGCATGGTTGATGAACGTGATCGCAACGCTGTTCGGTTCCACCAGGTCGGGCGGCGGCGCATACTCCGGGTCCAGCACGCGGGCCGGCCAGGCCGCACGTTGCTCTCGCAACCGCCAGTGCAGCACCTGCAACAGCCCGCGCGCCGGCCTGCTGGGTCCGGGGTTGAAGAAGTGCTGCCCATCGTAGTGGTCGGACAGCGGGAAGCGCTGGTTCATCACGGATCACCATGCCGCGATTTCGGTGCCTCCGCCAGACGCTGGCGCCGGGCGTTCGGTTCTGGCAGAAATCCGGCAACCAACCGTCCAAGGACCACGCCATGCCCCATCTGACCCGCCGGACCGTCGCGGCCGGATTGCTGTGCATCCCCGCCATCCGCCGTGTGCGAGCCGATGAGCCCATCCGTCTTCGCTGCTCGCTGGATACCGCCCCAAGCCACGGGCGGAATATTTCGCTCGGGGATTATCTGGGCAAGGTGGAGGCCGCTTCGAAGGGGCGGCTGAAGCCGGAGATCTTTGCCAGCGGCCAGTTGTTCGCCGACCTGAACGTGACCAAGGCGCTGGTTCAGGGCCAGGTCGACATGGCCGCGCCGGGCACCTGGGCGATCACCAACTTCGTGCAGGATTCGGATCTGTTTCAGCTTCCGGCGCTGTACGACCAGCCGATCGAGACGATCCACCGCGTCGCCGACGGCCGCTCCGGCGGGATGATCGCGGGCGAGATCGAGCAGAAACTCCGCAGTCATGTCCTGGGTCCGTGGATCGACAACGGGTTCAACAACTGGTTCACGACGCGCACGCCGCTGAACTCGCTGGCCGATCTGAAGGGGCTGAAAATTCGCAACTCCGGTGGCGGCGGGCAGTCCTGGAGGACCCGGTTTTTCGGTGCGCTGCCGAACGTAACCGCGTGGCCGGATGTGCCGCTGGCCCTGTCGCAAGGCACGTTCGATGGGTTGATCACCACGAACGAAAGCATCGCGAGCGTGAAACTGTGGGAGGCCGGGGTGCGGTTCGCGTTGCAGGACCACAATTCGTTCGCCGCCTATATTCCGATGCTGAGCCATACGTTCTGGGCGGCTCTTCCGGCCGACCTGCAGACAGTGATGACAGACCTGTGGGCTGAGAACATCCCGACCTATCGCACCAACATGGCCGCGGCACAGGACCGGGGCCGCGCGACGATGGAGAGCCACGGGGTGAAATTCGTCGACGTCACCCCGGGGCAGGCGAGCGAAGTCCGCGACCGCATGCTGAAGGAACAGGATGCGGTGGCGAAGGACCTCCGGGTCAGCGTGGAGATTCAGAAACTGATGGTGCAGGATCTGGCCGGCACCGCCTGACGGTCAGGTAACGGTCCCTTCCCGCTTCAATGCCCGAATCGTTGCTCTGAAGGCATCGACGGTTATCGCCATCTCCTCCTCTCCGTGCATCGCCGAGATCACTCCCGACGGTCCCGAGTTGATATCCACGCCGTTGACCAGCAGGCCCATCCGGACCTGCCCGGTAACGCCCTCACCGCGCGGCTTGTCGATCATCCGCTGGATGAACGAAACCGCATCGAATTTGCTGGGGACGATGTCCGCCCCTTCCGGGTTGGTATAGATGTGGATCCCGGAATAGGAGCCATGAACCGCCCATTTCAAGCCTTCGTCTTCCAGCACCTCGTTCATCTTGGCGCGCACGGTTTCGCCGTAGGCGTTCGCCCGAGCGCAGGCATCCGTGCCGGCCAGGATCTCAAGGGTTGCTATGCCGGCGGCGGCGGATACCGGGTTCGCGTTGAACGTCCCGGGATGCGCGATCTTCTCCTTGCCCGCGGTCTTAGTGACCTTGAAGTCCAGCCAATCCAGGATGTCCTTGCGCCCGACCACCGCCCCGCCGGGCAGCCCACCGGACACGATTTTTGCCAATGTCGTCATGTCCGGGGTGATCCCGACCGCCGCCTGCGCGCCACCCGGAGAGACGCGGAACCCGGTTACCACCTCATCGAAGATCAGCACCGTGCCGGCCTGTTTCGTCAGGTCCCGCAGCACCTGCAAGAACGATGGCAGGATCGGCATCTTGCCGAAGTTCGCACCGGTCGGTTCCAGGATGACCGCCGCGATGTCCTTGTGGTCATTGAAGATTCGCGTGATGCCGGCGACATCGTTCGGATCGCACAACAGCACGTTGTCGGCCACGCCTTCGACCACGCCGCTGGTCGCGGTGCCATCGAAATGAGTGGTGTGCCCGCTGGTCATGTGGTCGTGCCAGCCGTGGAAATGCCCGCGGAACCGAACCAGCTTCGACCGCCCGGTGTATGCCCTGGCCAACCGCAGCGCCATCAACGTGGCCTCGGTGCCGGATGAGGTGAATCGTACCCGTTCGGCGGACGGCACCATCTGCGTGACCAGTTCGGCCCAGCGCACCTCGCGCTCATGACAGGCGCCGAAATGCGTGCCCTGTTCAAGCGCCGCATGCACCGCGGCCATCACTGCAGGATGGTTGTGTCCCAGGATCAGCGCCCCGTGGCCACCGAAATAATCGACGTATTTGTTGTTGTCGACGTCCCACTTCACCGGCCCCAACGCCCGCTGGACATACAACGGATATGGATCGAAATGCCTACTGTCATGCGCGATCCCGCTCGGCATCAGCGTCCGAGCCTTGGCGGCCAGCGCGGCTGATCCGGGAGTCATCGCCTCGTAGGCGGCTGTCAAAGTGGCATTCGGCAACGTACTGGCAGACATGATTTGATCCCTCAGATTCGATAGCGGTCATTATAGCGCTTCAGGAACTGACGCACACGGTCCGTGCGCGGGGAAGCGAACATTTCCTCCGGCGCACCCTGTTCCACGATCACACCGCCGTCCATGAACACGACCCGGTCGGCGACATCGCGTGCGAAACTCATTTCGTGGGTGACCACGATCATCGTCATCCCGTCGCGTGCGAGCTGCTGCATCGCGGCCAGAACCTCACCCACCAGTTCCGGGTCCAGCGCGGAAGTCACCTCATCGAACAGCATGATCTTTGGGTCCATCGCCAGCGCCCGGGCGATCGCCACGCGCTGCTGCTGGCCGCCGGACAACCGGGCGGGATAGGCGTCGGCTTTCTCCGACAGCCCGACCATCGCCAGCAGATCCCTGGCCCTCTGTTCCGCCTTCGGACGCGGAATGCCCCGAACGCGGATCGGCGCGGCGACGATGTTCTGCAGCACGGTCATATGGGGGAACAAATTGTAGCTCTGGAAGACGATGCCGATCTTTTCCCGCGCGGCGGCGATCTCACGCTCCGCCATGCGCTGCCGCTGGCCACCGCGATCCATGACGTAACCGACTGGTTCGCCGTCGACGGCGACGGTACCCTGCTGGTAGTCCTCCAGCAAATTCACACACCGCAGCAGCGTCGTCTTGCCCGATCCGCTCGGTCCGATCACCACAACGGTCTCACCGCGGGCGACCTGCAACGACACGCCTCGCAGTACCTCATTGGCGCCGAAGCGCTTCACGATGCCGGACATGTCCAGCATGGGCCGGGGGGATGTGACGTCAGTGGCCAACGAGGACTCGGCGTTCAAGGTATTTCCCATACAGGGCAAGAGCGTAGCAGATGCAGAAGTACATCGCAGCGGCGGCAAGGAAAATCTGGAACGGCGCCAGCGTGCGCTCGACGACCTCCCGGCTGGCCATGGTCAATTCCCAAAGCCCAACGATCGAGACCAGCGACGTTGCCTTGATCAGATTGATGCAAAGATTGATGAACGGCGGTGCGGCCAGGCGCAGCGCCTGGGGAAAGATCACGATCCGCAGCATCAATCGCCGGCTCATCCCGAGGCTTTTCGCCGCGTCCCACTGTGCCTGCGGCAGCGACAGGATGCCGGCGCGAAATGCCTCACTCATGAAGGCTGCGTAGTAGCAGGCGAGCACCAGCACAACCCCCCAGAACGGCGGCAGGTCGACGCCTGTCAACGGCAGCAGGTAATAGACGAAAGTCAACAGCACCAGCAGTGGGATGCCGCGGATGATGAAGATGTAGCCGACGATCGCGGAACGGGTCGCCCGCGATCCGAAGATCTGCGCCAAGGCCAGCAGCGCGCCCAGCAACGTCGCAGGCACCACCGCGGTCGTCGCCATCAGCACGGTCATGCCGGCACCACGGAACAGGTACCAGTAACTGTGCAGCAGGGGGGCGAATGTCTTCACGCGCGCCGTCCGATCACGCCGCCCGGCTGTTTCGCGGCAAAGCAACAACCCATCACGACACGAACGCCAGTTGCCGCTCCGCCACACGGGCCCCCACGCTGATGACGCTGGTCAGCACAAGGTAAATCAGCCCGACCGCCAGGAATACGTCATAGGTGTTGGCGGACGACTCCACCCAGACCTGGGCCACTTTCATGATCTCCATCACCGCGATGGCCGCCACCTGCGACGTATCCTTCGTGATGCTGATCCCCTGATTCGCCAGCGGGGGAATAACCCGGGCGATCACCTGCGGCAGGATCACGCTGCGGTACAGCGTCCAACGCCGCATTCCCAGCGCACGACCGGCCTCGTACTGACGAGCACTCACCGATTGCAGTCCGCCGCGATAGATCTCCGCCACGTATCCGCCGTTCTGCAAACACAACGCCAGCAGCCCGGACGCGAACCCGGACAGCGGCACGCCCACCAGCGACAGCCCGAAATAGACGATATACATCTGTATCAACAGCGGGGTGTTGCGCACGATCTGGATGTACGCCCCTGCCGCCCAGCCAAGCGGCCCCCGCGTCGCCTGACCCAGGGCCACAACCAGGCCCCAGACCACGCAAATGGCCATCGTCAGAACCGCGAGTTCCACCGTCACCTCCGCACCTTCCAGCAGGGCCGGAAACAGGCGCGCGAGGAAATGAACGTCGATCGGCAAGGCGGTCAGTACTTGTTGAAGTCATAGGCCCGCTGTGGCGGCGCGTCCTTGTGCAGCCACTTCTGATACCACTCCTGGTATTTGTTGTAGCGAGACCCGTAACGAAGTTCGCCCACCCAGGTGTCCAGGAACAGCCACCACTTGAAGTCCCCGGGCTTCATGAAGATCGCATCCTGCGCGACATAGGCGAACGGCGTGCCGGTCACATCAAGCCGCATCAGGTCGTCGTTTTCGTGTTCGTAGTAATCGGCGATGGGCTTGTCGATGTTGAACGCCGTCGCGCGCCCCGTCTTCACCGCGAGGAACAGCGCCGACGGGCTGTCCAGCAGCAGCGTCTTCACCTTCGGCAGCAGTTGCCTGGCGCGTTCGATGGCTGGCGGCACATTGAGAATGGCGTAGGTGTATTTTGGGTCGTTCAGTTCCTGGATGGTTTTTATCGCTGCATCCTTGCGCGCGATCAGGCTATTCCCGGTGTCGATATACGGCCGGGTGAACGCGATCCGCACCGCTCTGTCTGGATAGATCGTCGTGGAGCACAGGCCGAAATCCACCTTGCCGGACAGCGCCGCGGGGAAGCGCCCGTCGGACTGCACGACGACGAATTCCACCTTGTTGGGATCACCCAGCAGATCCTTGGCGATCTCGTGCGCCATGTCGATCTCGAACCCGACGAGGTCGCCCTTGTCATCGACGTAGGCCAGCGGCGGTGAGGTGCTGTAGGTCGCGACAATGATCTTGTCGCGTTTCAGCACGGTATCCAGGACCGAATCCTGTGCCTTGGCAGAGGCGATTGCCCCCAAAACGAGCACGGTGACGAACAGCGACTGCAACAAGCGCGGCATAAAAACTCCCATTTTGTGTCAAGGTTGCGAAAACTGTGCCGGTGCGGCGGTGAGATGTCCATGGACCTGCGGCTTGCTGCCCCGGGGCTCCTGGGGGGGCCGTGGGGGCGGTGCGTTAGGGGGCTTGCCTCGCCGCGCCTGAATCTGCCCTGATGCGCCGGCTTCAAACCGACAGGACAACATGATGTGGCAATTCTGGATCGACCGCGGCGGCACTTTCACGGATATCGTCGCGCGCGACCCGGACGGCCGGCTGTCCACCCACAAGCTGCTGTCGGAAAACCCCGAGCGGTACAAGGACGCCGCCATCGCCGGCATTAAATCGATCCTCGGTATCGCGGTCGATGCGCCGATCCCGCCCGGCCTGATCGAGGCGGTGAAAATGGGAACCACCGTCGCCACCAACGCGCTGCTGGAGCGTAAGGGCGACCGGACCCTGCTGCTGGTGAACAAAGGTTTTGCCGACGCTCTCCGCATCGGCAACCAGGCTCGGCCGCGCCTGTTCGACCTCGCCATCACCCTGCCGACGATGCTGTATGAGCGCGTCGAAGAGGTCGGCGGCCGGGTTGGCGTGGACGGCGTCGCGATCGAACCCCTCGACGAAACGCACGCCCGTGACATCCTGACGAAGGCCCGCGCCGACGGGATCAACGCCTGTGCGATCGTCCTGATGCACGCCTGGAAGTATCCCGATCACGAGCAACGCCTGGCCGAATTGGCGCGTGAAGCCGGTTTCACGCAGGTTTCCGCGAGCCACGCCGTCAGTCCGCTGCTGCGCCTGGTGCCACGCGGCGACACCACTGTGGTCGACGCCTACCTGTCGCCCATCCTGCGGCGATACGTCGATCAGGTCGCGTCCGAACTGACCGGGACCCGCCTCTATTTCATGCAGTCCAACGGCGGCCTGACCGAGGCGCACAGTTTCCAGGGCAAGGATGCCATCCTGTCCGGGCCCGCCGGCGGTATCGTTGGCGCCGCCCGCACCGCCGGAATGGCGGGGCTGCAGCAGATCATCGGCTTCGACATGGGTGGCACCTCGACCGACGTCGCGCTGTATGCCGGCGCCTTCGAACGGGCCTTCGAAACCGCGGTCGCCGGCGTGCGGATGCGGGCACCGATGATGGCGATCAACACCGTCGCAGCCGGTGGCGGGTCCATCCTGCACTTCGACGGTGCCCGCATGCGCGTCGGCCCGGATTCAGCCGGCGCCAATCCCGGCCCGGCCTGCTATCGACGCGGCGGCCCCCTGACAGTGACGGATGCGAATGTCTGCGTCGGCAAGATCCAGCCGGCACATTTCCCGCCGATCTTCGGCCCGCACGCGGACCAGCCGCTCGACGCCGAGGTGGTGACCGCGAAATTCGCCGAACTGGCGGGAGAAATCGGCCTGGATCGGACACCGCAACAGGTGGCCGAAGGTTTCCTGCAGATCGCCGTCGCCAATATGGCGAACGCGATCAAGCAGGTCTCGGTGCAGAAGGGACACGACGTCTCGCGGTTTGCCCTGCAATGCTTCGGCGGTGCGGGCGGGCAGCACGCCTGCCTGGTCGCCGACGCGCTGGGGATGGAGACGGTGTTTATTCACCCATACGCTGGTGTGCTGTCGGCTTACGGGATGGGCCTCGCCGACCAGACCACCATGAAGGAGCAAGCTGTCGAAATCGCGCTTGGTGCCGACACATTGCCGGATCTGGAAGCCCTGGCCGGCAAGCTCGCGACCGACGCCGTGGCGGCGCTGGTCGACCAAGGTGCCCCGCCCGAGGACGTCACCACCGCGAAGTCGTTGCATTTGCGCTACGCCGGCACCGAAGCGGCGCTGATCGTTTCTCTCGGAGACCTACAAACGATCCTGTCCGACTTTACCGCCGCCCATCGAACCCGCTTCGGCTTTGCGACGCCCGACCGGCCCGTCGTGGTCGAAACGGTCGCCGCGGAAGCCACTCTGCCCGGCACGGTCGTCGCCGAGGCAACCTTGCCGGCCCGTGAAACCGGCGCACCCGGCGTGATCGACCGTGTCCGCATTTTCACCCACGGCACCGAGGTCGAAGCGCCGGTGCTGGAGCGCACATCGCTGCTCGCCGGTGACCGCATCGCCGGGCCGGCCCTGGTGCGCGAAGCCAACGCCACCACCGTCATCGAACCCGGCTGGACCGCGGAGGTCACCGCACTCGACCACATGATCCTGCGGCGTTCGGAGCCACTCCCCAGCCGCGTTCCCGCCGGCAGCGAACGTCCTGACCCGGTGTTGCTGGAGCTGTTCAACAACCTGTTCATG
>JAQGHW010000543.1 GCA_028291505.1 Rhodopila sp.
GCACAGGACCTCCGCCATCTTCTGCTCGACGGCCTCATCGCGGCGTTCGAGATAATAGCGGACCTTGTGCGGCTGCACTTCGTGTCGGTCGAGGATCTTGCAGACCGTGCCTTGAGCAAGGCGCGTTAGGCAGGGATGCCCTGCCGTCTCGGCATTCTCTCTGACATGACGCGCCAGCAGCCGCGTTGTCCAAAGCTCATGCGGATATCCCACCTCCTTCGGCCTCTGGCAGGCCAGCGACACCACCCATGCACGGGCGCCGTCCGTAATCGTCGGCTCCTTGCCAGGCCGAGGGCTGTCGTCGAGCGCCGCCATCACGCCAAACCGTACCGCACGATCAAGGCATCGTTGCACGGTCTGATGGGTCACGCCGATCGCCTCACCGACTGCGTAGGTCGACGGGTTGGCGCGATACGCCAGAAGGATCCGCGCCCGTTGAACCCGACACGCCCATTCCGTTCGCGACCGCGCGATCGCCTCCAGTTCGATTAAGTCAGTCCCTTCGATCGAGATCTCGATTAACTGCCGAGGTGCTGCCATCCTGCCCAGCCGTCATGTTTGCGTTCCCCTCAGACTACAACATGTAGGGCCCCCTCGGGAATCGGGTACAACTAGTCGGTTCCACGGAATCGATGTACTAGTCGCGGAACGCAGTGCGGTAAGCCTCAAGCGCTGGGTTCATGTGGCTGACGCAAAGGCCGGCCAGACCTTGCCGGTCGCCCCGGGCAATGGTATCGATCATCGCCTTGTGTTCCTCGATCGCTCGCGCGGCCAAGTTCGACTTACCTATCCCGTAGCACCGCGAGTGTATGGCGGCGGTCTTGAGCCAGAACTGCTGGATCAGATCGGCCAGGTGCGGATTGCCGCATTCGGCGAACATCACCTTGTGGAACCGCTCGTTCGCGAATGCTGCCTGGTAGAGATCGCCAGTCCGGCACAGCCGTTTATACTCGGCATTGATCGCCTTCAGTTCGGTCACGAGCTTGACCGATCCCGGAAGGGGGATGCGCAAGGCGGCCTCGCGCTGGAGAATAGCCCGCATGTCGTAAAGCTGCTCGATTTCCGGCATCGAGTAATCCCTCACGACGGCACCGCGGTTGGGGCGGCGCACCACTAGTCCCTGCCGGTCAAGTTCCTCCAGGACGGCGCGAATCACGTGGCGTCCGGCCGCGAACCGGGCGCTCAGCTCTTCCTCGACCAAGCGCTCCCGCGGCTTGAGCCGGCCGAAAACGATGTCGTGCTGGAGAGCCTGCACGACGGTCAGGACCTTATCGTCCGATGCCGAGGCGGTGTCGGGAAGCGCATGCGGGTTTGATGGCGGCATGAGGGCATCATCCTTCGAGCGGCAGAAATTTGCAACATGATTGTTGACAACTATGGCGTCAGGCCTGACAACACTGCTCGATAACATCGAGCGCGGCGTCGACGTGCCGATCCAGCGAGGGACACGAAGCATCCTAACATGCATATGACGACGTATCATCCAGCGGCTTATTCGAACCTCCAGACGGAAGCCGCCTGTCCTGAGAACTCCTCTGGCGTCAGGTCCTGCGCCGGTCTGACGGCCGTGGTCGCGTGAGCGTCAACTTCTGCATCCTTGGAGGCGGAGCTGGTGACCGACGCGGTCGAGCACGGCGCACAGGTAGTGACCGGAGGCAACCGCGTCGGCAACAAGGGCAACTTCCTTGAACCGACCGTGCTCACCGGCGTGACTCCGGCAATGCGCATCATGAACGAGGAACCGTTCGGGCCGGTGGCCATGATAATGCCGTTCCGTGGATTGGACGACGCCGTGACGGACGCCAACCGGCTGCCGTTCGGCCTGGCCGCATACGCCTTCTCCCGCTCGGTGAGCACCGTGACGGCCCTCGCCGAGCGGGTCGAGACGGGCATGCTGAGCACGAACCACCTGGGACTGGCGCTACCGGAGACGCCATTTGGGGGGTCAAGGAAAGCGGTTAGGCTCGGAAGGCGGGACGGAGGCCATGGAGGCCTATCTCTCGACCAAATTCATCAGTCAGTCGGCGCATGCGTGATGCCTGGCAAGCCCGCCTACCCAACAGCAACGATAATGTCCGGGAGACTCCAGATGCCTGACACCATGACGCGGAATGAAACGGTCGCAATGCGCCTTGCCGCGGCCTTCGCCCGGCACGGCGTGACCGTCACCTTCGGCCAGAGCCTCCCAAGCGCTTTCCACCTCGCGTCGCCCCATTTCGGGATCGAGCAGAAGGCTTACCGCCAGGAGAACACCGGCGGTGCAATGGCCGACGGATACGCCCGTGTCTCCCATAAGGTGGGCATCGTGACCGGCCAGAACGGTCCAGCGGCCACGCTCCTGGTGGCGCCGCTCGCGGAGGCGCTGAAGGCGTCCGTTCCCGTGATCGCGCTCGTCCAAGAGGTCCAGCGCGACGGTATGGACAAGAACGCCTTCCAGGACCTCGACCACATGAAGCTGTTCGACGGGGTGGCGAAATGGGTGCGCCGCATCGAACGGGCCGACCGGCTGGAGGATTACGTCGACATGGCATTCGTCGCCGCGACCTCCGGGCGGCCAGGACCCGTCGTACTTCTGGTGTCGCCGGACCTGCTGGTCGAGAGCGCGCCGCCGCCATCACCCCGCTCGGCCAACCTTGGCACCTTCCCGCTCGACCGCACCACAGCGGATCAGACGTCGATTGAGCAGGCGGCAGACCTGATCGCCGCGGCCGAATGCCCGCTGGTCGTCGCCGGCGGCGGCGTCCACCTGTCCGACGCCGCGGCCGAACTGGCGGCATTGCAGGAGGCGGGACACCTCCCGATCGCCACGACGAACATGGGAAAGGGCAGCGTCGACGAGACGCACTCCCTGAGCCTCGGCGTCATCGGCAGCTACATGGCACTTGGCAGCCGGACCCATAAGATGCGGCCGCTCGTCGAGCGGGCGGACGTGATCGTCTTCATTGGCAACCGCACCAACCAGAACGGCACCGATAGCTGGAAGCTGTTCCCCGGCTCGGCCCGCTACGTCCATATCGACATCGATCCCATGGAGGTCGGGCGCAACTACGAGTCGCTCCGACTGGTCGGCGACGCCAAGCCCACCATCGCGGCGCTGTCGTCGGAACTGGCGCGCCGCGACCTTTCACGCCGCAAATCCATACGTCCTGCGATCGAGGCCGAGATCAAGGAGGCGATGGCCGATTGGCATCGCACGGTCGCGACCGTGACGACCCGCGATGGCGGTCCGGTCCGCCCGGAGCGGGTGATGGCGGAACTCGACAGGCGCATGCGGCCGACCGATATCGCGGTCGCGGACGCTAGCTACTCGTCGATCTGGATCAACAACTACCTGACCGCACGCCGGGCCGGACAGCGCTTCCTTACCCCGCGCGGCTTGGCGGGTTTGGGATGGGGCCTGCCACTCGCGATGGGCGCGCAGGTCGCCGCGCCGGAAAGTCGAGTGGTTTGTCTCGTTGGCGACGGTGGCTTCGCCCACGCCTGGGCGGAGCTGGAAACGGTCCGCCGCTTGCGGCTGCCGATCACCATCGTGCTACTCAATAACGGCATTCTCGGTTTTCAGACCCATGCCGAGGACATGAAATACGGCGAGCACACGGTTGCTTGCGACTTCGAGCCCGTCGACCACGCGGGAATTGCCCGCTGTTGCGGCCTGCGCGCGGTCAGGGTCGAGACGGGCGAGGCGGTGGGCCCGGCCTTTGACGAAGCGTTCGCTTCGCGCGAGGCGATCCTGATCGAGGTCATGACCGACCCGCAGGCGAAACCGCCGATCACCGTCTTTTCGGGGCACTTCGCCGAGCCGTACTGAACGTGCCGAAAGCCGCCATGATGGTAGCGGGACAAGATCAACGCGCAAAGTGGGATACCCGGGAATGAACGTTTCGAAGGCCGTGAACATAGCCGATCTTCGCCTCCAGGCGAAGCGCCGGCTGCCAAAGGTGATCTTCGATCTCGTGGACAGCGCCTCAGAGGATGAACTCGTCCTGGCCAAGAACATCGAACGGCTGAGAGCGCACACTCTCATCGCGCGCGTGCTCCAGGGCGTCCCGAAGCGCGAGCAGGCGACGACCTTGTTCGGCCGGCCGTATTCGACGTTCTTCGGGATCGCCCCGATGGGCATGATCGGCATTGTCCGAAAGGACATCGAGTTAAGTCTTGCGGAGGCGGCCCACGCCGCCGAGGTACCGATGATCCTGTCTGGCGCCAGCGCCCATGCCTTGGAAAAGGTCGTTCCCAAGGCACCCGGCACTGTGTGGTCGCAGCTTTATGCGGCCAGCGACCCGAAGATCACCGAGGATCTTGTCCGGCGCGCGGAGGCGGCGGGAGCCACCGCGCTCGTCTGGACCGTTGACCTGCCGGTCTACTCGAAGAACGACCGGACCATACGGAACGGGCTCGGGATCCCGGCGACGCTGAGCCTCGGCGCGAAGCTCGAGTCGCTGCTGCATCCCACCTGGATCAAGGAATACCTGACGGGCGAGATGGCCAAGATGGGCCACTGGGAATGTTATGTTCCCAAAGGCTCCTCGTCGGGCGAGATCCTCAAGTTCTACCTGTCCCAGAAGAACAGCATGCAGAGCTGGACCGAGATGGAGACCTTACGCCGGCTGTGGAAGGGCCCGCTGATCGTCAAGGGCATCCTGAACGGCGAGGATGCAATGCGCGCCGCCGAACTCGGCGCCGACGGGATCATCGTCTCCAACCATGGCGGCTACGGGCTGGACCGCGCGCCCGCGTCCATCGACATGCTGCCGGGCATCGTGGCCGCGGTCGGCTCCCGCTTGGTCGTCATGTTCGACGGCGGTGTCAGGCGGGGATCGGACGCGATCATCGCACGGTGCCTGGGCGCCCAATTCGTCTTCGTCGGTCGTGCTGCGCTCTACGGTGCGGCAGCCGGCGGGATGGCCGGTGCGAGCAGGGCCATCGCCGTTCTGAAAGACGAGATCGACCGGACGATGGGATTGATCGGCTGCGCCCTTAACACCTCGCTCGGTGCACACGCCGTGCGGCGCCCGGCGGCGCCGTGGCTGCCGGCTGAACTCCCGGATCTTGCCCTGGAACCGGCTCGCGCGAGCAGACCGGGCTGCGTGGGACATACAATTGCTGGAGTGGGACGATGAGCAAGCTTTTCGAAGAAATCGATCTTGGTGGACTGACCTTGGCGAACAGGGTCGTGGTCCCCCCGATGTGCCAATACATGGCGGCCGACGGGCTCCCCGCGCCGTGGCACGAGATGCATCTCGGCACGCTCGGCATCTCGGGCGCGGGATTGGTGATCGTCGAAGGCACCGGGGTGTCCGAGATTGGCCGCATCAGCGCTGCCGACCTCGGCCTCTACAACGACGAGCAAGAGGCGGCGCTGACCGCCATGCTGAGCCGCATCCGCACCTACTCCCCGGCGAAATGGGGCATCCAACTCGCGCATGCCGGCCGCAAAGCCTCTAACGAACCGTTTGACGCTCCCTATCCCGTCCCGCCCGAAAAAGGCGGCTGGATTCCGGTCGGACCGTCCCCGATCGCCCATAGCGACCGCTGGCCAACGCCGACGGAGATGTCTGAGGCGGAGATCAGCCAGGCCGTGCAAAGCTTCGTCACGTCCACACAACGGGCCGACCGGATCGGGTTCGACTTGGTCGAGGTCCACGCCGCCCACGGCTACCTCATCAGTTCGTTCCTCTCGCCCATCGCCAACAAGCGTACCGACGGCTACGGGGGTTCCCTCCCGAACCGCATGCGGCTTGCCATCGAGGTGGCGCGGGCGATGCGCAAGGTGTGGCCGGCCAGCAGGGCGATCGGCTTCCGAGTCAATGGCACCGATTGGATCGAAGGCGGCATCACCGTCGAGGAAACGACCGAACTCGCCAAGGCGCTGCGGGAATGCGGCATCGACTACGTGACGGTGTCGAGCGGTGGGAACGCGCGCGGCCAGAAGCTGCCGCCTCTGGTGCCGGGCTACCAAGTCTATTTGTCCGACAGGATTCGGAAAGGCTCAGGCATAAAGACGATGACGGTCGGCATGGTCCTCCAGGCACGGCAAGCGGAGGCGATCGTGGCAGAGGGCAAGGCCGACATGGTCGGGGTCGCCCGCGCAACGCTCGATGACCCAAGGTGGGCCCTGCACGCCGCACAGGAACTTGGTGGCGAGATCGGATACCCCAAGTCGTTGTGGCGTCTCAGTGCGAAGAACTGGCCCGGCTACAAGATTGTTCACGAGTTACCCGAGGCCGCGGAGTGACCGTGCGCCCCGGTGCGGCGAGGCCGAGAGATCAATCGTCATGAAGCTGCTCGGCGACATCCACGAGCGTAATGCGTGGTTCCGGCCCCACTCGCCGGCCATCGTGTTCGAGGATCAGACCCGCTCCTATGCGGAATACTGGGAGCGCATCAACCGGATCGCGGACGGGTTGTATCGCCTCGGTGTGCGCCACCAGGACCGGGTCGGGCTGCTGTCGATGAATCGCATCGAATATCTCGAGGTTTACGGCGCGTGCGAGCGGGCCGGGTTCATCATTTCGACAGTAAATTTCCGGCTTTCCGCGACGGAGATGGCGTTCATCCTGTCTGACAGCGCCCCGCACACGCTGATTTTCGAAGACCAGTATACGGCACTCCTGGACGGGCTCCGCCCGGCGCTGGGCGTGAAGCGCTACGTCTGCCTCGGCAACGCTCCGGACTGGGCGGACTCCTTCGAGGTGCTGGTGGAAGGAGGATTGCCGGACGGGCCGCCCTGCCGCGCCGCTCCGGATGACGGCGCGTTGATCATGTATACGAGCGGGACCACCGGGCGGCCAAAGGGCGTGTTCTGTCTGCAGCGTGGCGAGATGGGCTGGGCGGACCAAATGGCCGGCCTGATCGGCGTGCGGGGCGACACGCGGCAGCTTCTGATGATGCCGTTCTTCCACCGCGGGGCGCGCAGCCAGTATGTCGCCTCGTTCCTGCGGGGCGGCGCCGTTCACATCCACCGGAAGTTCGATCCGCCGCACATCGTCGATACTATGGAGCAGAGGCGCATCACCCATACGCACATGGCGCCGACGATGCTGCAGGATGTGCTGAATGTGCCCGGCATCGAGCGGCGGGACTTGTCCAGCGTCGAGATCATCCTCTACTCGGCCGCGCCCATGCCGGTACCGCTGCTCAAGCGCGGACTGACCTTGCTCGGCAACGTCTTCGCCAATGGTTACGGTGGGACCGAGTGCAACGCGACCTATCTCGCGCCGCACCAGCACCACATCGACGGCAGCCCCGAGCAGGTGAAACGGCTCGCCTCCGTCGGCCAGGCCGCAGTCGATGTGGACCTGCGCATCGTGGACGAGGACGACAACCCCTGCGCGGTCGGCGTGCCGGGCGAGGTCGCCTATCGCTCCCACACGATCCTGGGCGGCTACTGGAACAACGGGCCCGCGAGCGTCGATGCGCTCCGCAACGGCTGGTACCATAGCGGCGACGTCGGCTACCTCGACGCGGAGGGCTACTTGTTCCTGGTCGACCGCAAGAAGGACATGATCATCTCCGGCGGCGAGAACATCTACTGCCGGGAGGTCGAGGACGCCGTGGAGCGTCACCCGGCGGTGGTCGAAGTCGCCGTGATCGGCGTCCCCGACCCGAAGTGGGGCGAGACGGTGTGCGCCATCGTCGTGCTGAGGCGCGGCGAAGAGATGACAGCCGACCAGTTGATCCAGCACGCACGCGGCCAGATCGCGCACTACAAAGCTCCGAAGATCGTGGTGTTCTTGGAAGAACTGCCGCGGCTGCAGAGCGGCAAGGTCAGCAAGGTCATTCTCCGCGAGCGCTTCGGCGCCGGCGCGGTCGCGAAACCAGAATCGTCCCAAGGAGCCGACCATGTATGACGCCTATCGGCATCTGAAGATCACGCGCCGCGGCGCGGTCCTCACCATCACCCTCGACACGCCGCCGCTCAACGAGGTGACGAAGGAGATGCATACCGAGCTGACGCGGTTGTTCCCCGACATCAATCGAGATACCGAGACGAAGGTCGTCGTGCTGACCGGGGCGGGCACGCGGGCGTTTTCCGCAGGTGGAGACTTCACCGTTATGAAGGCCCACCTCACCAAGCCTGCCGGCGTCATCAACTCCATGCGGGAAGCCGTAGAGGTCGTGCACGGCCTACTGCGGCTCGATAAGCCGATCATTGCGCGCATCAATGGCCACGCGATCGGCTTCGGCGCGACCCTCGCGCTGTTCTGCGACCTGACCTACGCCGTGGAAACCGCCAAGATCGGGGATCCGCATGTCGCAGTCGGCTACACGGCTGGTGATGGTGGCGCACTGATTTGGCCGCAATTGATCGGCTATGCGCGCGCGCGCGAATACCTGCTGACCGGCGACCCATTGACCGGCAAGGCGGCCGCCGAGATCGGCCTCGTCACCCGCGCCGTACCCGCGGAGCTGCTCGACGAGACGGTGGATGGCGTGGCCGCCCGGCTGGCCGCTGGCGCCAGCTTCGCCATCAACACGACAAAGCAGGCGATCAACATGGTCCTGCGCCGGCAGTTCGACGCGATCCTCGAGGCGCATGTCGGGATGGAGCTGATGTCACATTTCACGGCCGATCATGCCGAGGCGGTGAACGCGTTCCTCGAGAAGCGGCAACCAGCGTTCTCGGGAGAATGAGGAAGCGCTTCACTGTTGGACACGCCCTCAACTTAGTTGCCCACCAGCCCGACAGCGAGCGCCAGACTGAAGCCGTGACACAGCCCACGACAAGCCGGGCAAGGGGGAAACATGGCTAGCGGGATCGGATCTGCTGAATGAGTGCCACCATCGCACGATCGAGAGGGCTTGCTGCCGAACCCGGCGTGCTTGTCCTCGCGGCCCTGACCGTTTGCGCGCTGTTCGTCTTCGTTGTCTACCCGGCCGTCCGTGTGCTCGCGACGCCGGGTTGGGACGAAGCGCTCGGCGTCCTGGCCCGGCCAAGGACTTGGCAAGCTGCAAGGCATAGCCTCGTCATCACCGTGCTCTCCACGACCAGCTCCACGCTGATCGGCTTTGCGTTCGCGTTCGTCGCCACTCGACGGGACATGCCCTTCCGGGACCTGTTCCGCGTGGTGGGCCTGATGCCCCTGTTCGCCCCGCCTTTCATGGTCGCGTTCGCTTATATCCTCATGTTCGGACGTCAGGGCCTTCTGACGAACCACCTGCTCGGCCTCGACGTGAACATCTTCGGCTGGCAAGGCCTTTGGCTTTCGCAGACGATCGCGTTCTTCCCGCTCTCGACCGCGATCATTCAGGGCGTGCTCGAGGGCGTTCACCCCAACGCCGAACAGGCCGCGCTGACGCTCGGGGCGACAGAGTCGGCGGCGCTCCGCACGATCCTGCTACCGCTCGCCTGGCCCGGCGTGATCGGGGCGATGCTCGTTGTCGCCATCACCGTGCTGGCCGATTTCGGCAATGCTGTCGTCATCGCCGGCAACTACCCGCTCCTGGCCACGGAGGCCTGGTTCATGATGGACGGGCTCGGCGACCTGCAGGGAGCTGCGGTCATCGTCTCGATCCTGCTAGTCCCGACGATCGGCCTCTTCATCGCGAGCCGCGCCCTGCTGAACAAGCGGGAGTTCACGGCATCCGGCGGGCGCGGCGCCGCCGTCGACCAGATCGCGACGCCGCCATTCATCAAATGGTCCGCGGTCGCCATCTGCTCGGCGACCTCCCTGCTCGTTCTCACACTGTACGCCGCCATCCTGATCGCCGGCCTCACGAGGCAATGGGGCTCGGACTGGTCGTTCACCTTCCGGCATTGGGCGGACACCGCATCGCACATGGATGCGGTGGGGACGAGCCTCTTAATCGGCGCCCTCGCCGGGTTGGTCACTGCGGGGGTAGGGCAGATTGCAGCATTCGTGCATTCCCGGCCCATCCCGTTGCGGGGCCTGGTCGGCCTCCTGGCCGTGCTGCCTGGCGCCTTGCCCGGTGTGTTCATCGGCGTCGGCTTCCTGCTGGCGTTCAACGCACCGCCGCTGGAACTGGCCGACAGCATCTGGCTCATCGTCCTGGCGCTCGGTTTCTGGCACCTGCCGCAAGCCTACCAATCGACGTCTGCGGCGCTGGGACAGATCCACCGCAGCATTGAGGATTCGGCCCGCGACCTGGGCGCGAGCGAGTTGCGCCTGATCGTCGATGTCTATGCGCCGCTGCTGTCCCGCAATCTCCTGGCGGCCTTCCTGCAATGCTTCATCCGCTCGGTCTCGAACATCAGCGTCATCGTGTTCCTGATATCGCCGGGCCAGGTGCTGGTGGCGTACGTAATCCTTCAGATGATCAGCGGCTCAGATTGGAGCGGGGCGGCGGCACTGACCACAGTGCTGCTGGCAATCACCTTCTGCTGCGTGGGTTTGCTGCAAGCCGCCCTGCATTGGATCGGTCCGGCGACAAGGGGGAGCCAAGCGTGAGTATTTTGACCCAACCTATTGCCCGCGTCGCGCCGGGAGTGCCGAGCACCGCGTCGGCCGAGCCGCACGCACGCTTGATCAACCTGTGCAAGCGGCTAGGCCCCATGCTGGCCGTCGACCATGTCTCGCTCGACATTCCCCGGGGTGGCATAACGACGCTGCTTGGACCGTCGGGGTGCGGCAAGTCGACTACCCTGCGGCTGCTGGCGGGGCTGTATCGGCCCGACGCGGGCGACATCACGCTCGACGGCGAGAGCATTGCCCACCTTCCGCCCAACCGGCGCCGTATGACAATGGTGTTCCAGGAATACGCACTCTTCCCGCATCTCACGGCGGCTGGGAACGTCGGCTACGGGCTGCGCAGGCGGAGCGTGCCGGCCGCCCAAGTCAAATCGCGGGTCGGCGAGATGTTGGAACTTGTCGGACTTTCGGCCGCGGCGGACAAGTATCCGCACCAGCTATCCGGCGGCCAGCAGCAGCGTGTGGCGCTGGCCCGGGCCTTGGCCGTCGATCCGGAGGTGCTGCTGTTGGACGAGCCGCTGTCTAACCTGGACGCCAAGCTGCGCGTGCGGCTGCGCGAGGAGATCGTGCGGCTACAGAAGGTGCTTGGCAAGACAATGGTGTTCGTCACCCATGACCAGGAGGAGGCACTGTCGATCTCCGACCAGGTCGCGGTCATGGATTAGGGGCGGATCGCGCAGCTTGGCCGACCGGAGGACATCTATTCGCGGCCGGCAACGCGATACATTGCCGAGTTCGTGGGACTGGCCAACTTCATCCCGGCCGAGGTGACATCCTCCGGCCGGGTCGATGCCGCCGGCCAGACGATTGCCATGCCGACCGGAGCCATATCCGGTCGCGCCACGTTGATGATCCGGCCGGAGGCGCTCTCGATCGCAGAGAGTTCTACCATCACCAACGGCACGGCATTGCGAGGCAAGGTGGTTGGGCGTTCGTTCCTCGGCAATACCGCTCGCTACACGGTCCAGACGCCGTATGGCCTGATGATCGTGGACGACGCAGCGCTTGCTGCCCGGGCGGCCGACGAACACGTGACACTCGCAATCCTGTCCGAGCGGCTGCACCTCCTGGAAGGTGCTTGATCGTCGCGATGACTGACCCGGGAAGGTCGGGAATGCTGAATGCTTTCCCGCGGCGAGCGCGTCGTCTCAAGCCTTTACAAGCCGTGCTTTCCGAAGGCTGACAATGATCAAACACTCGACCGTGTCCATCAATGGCGCGGAGATCCACGTGGCGCGTGCCGGGCGAGGGCGGCCGCTGCTGCTGTTGCACGGCTGGCCGGAGTTCTGGCTCACATGGGAGCCGGTCATGACGCGGCTCGCCGACCGGTTCGACCTGATCGCGCCGGACCTGCGCGGCTTCGGCAGTAGCGACAAGCCGACCGGACCGTTCGGGCCAAACGAGCAGACCGAGGATCTTGTGGCTCTGGTCAAGGTGCTCGGGGTCGCCCCGGTAGGCGTCGTCTCGCACGATATCGGCGCGTCGATCGCGCAGTTCTTCGCCCGCAAGCATCCAGAGCTGATTGCAGGGCTGTTCTTTTTTAATTTCATGTATCCGGGTATCGGCAAGCGTTTCACCGCACCCGAACACCTGCAGCATGTCTGGCACACCTGGTTCAATCAAAGCAATGCCGCCGTCGAAGTGCTCGACGCCTCGCCAGAGAGCGTGCGCCGGTTCGTCACCTATTTCCTCCGGATCTGGACGCACCGGAAGGAGGCGATCGACGACGCGACAATCGAGGCATTTGTGGTCAATTTCCAGAGGCCCGGCAACGTCGCAGGCGGGTTCGCGCACTACCGAGCCGTGGCGGCGCAACGCCGGGCCGAGGCGGGGGAGAGCCCGCCGCCGCCGCAGCCGATCGCGCTCCCGACCTGCGTGCGCTGGACCGAGTGCGACCCGACGTTGCCCGTGGCTTGGGCCGACCGGCTCGGCGAGTTCTTCCCAGACGTGGACTTCGCGCCGTTCCCCGACGCTGGCCATTTTCCGCATCATGAGCAGCCCGACCGCGCCGCGGAGGAGATCGCTGCATTTTTCGTCCGCCTCGACCGTGAGGGCCAGTGGGCTTGAGCATTAGCGAGCAGGCTGGGCAAGACGACCTCTCCCCGCAGGCGGTCACAACCCTCAGCCTGATGGCTGCGGTGTCGGTCGCCACCGGCTATTATATCCAGCGGTTGCTGACGGAGGTCGGCGGCGAAATGGGCCTGTCTCACGCCCTCCTTGGTCTCCTGCCGGCACTGTCGCAGGTCGGCTTCGCCATCGGCCTTGTGGCGTTGCTGCCATTGGCGGACAGCTTGACCGCGCGCCGGGTTCTCCTCGGCGTGATCCCGTTGCAGATCGCCGCCTTGCTGCTGATCGCGGTCAGCGCGGATACAGCCATGCTGATGGTCGGCTGCCTGCTGATCGGGGTAGCCGGAATGACACCATACGTATTGCCGCCCTACGTGTCGTTGCGCGTCTCCAACGACCGGCTCGGCCAGGTCACCGGAATGCTCACGCGCGGGGTGAACTGCGGTATCCTGCTGGCGCGGGCGGCGGCGGGGGTAATCGCGGTCCACCTGGGCTGGCGGGCCGTCTATGTGGTCGCCGCCGCGGCAATGGCAGGGGTCCTCGCAGCCGTGGCCAAGGTGGTCAAGCCGCAAATCCCCGGTCGCCGCATCGGCTATGGACGGCTACTCGCGTCGATGGCCGGCATCTTGGCTTCCGAGCCGAAGCTCCGCACGGCGGCACTTTGCCAGTGCTTCAATTTCGGCTCGTTCAACACATTCTGGCTCGGTTCTACGTTTTACCTCGGCCAGCATTTCGGCTGGCGACCCGATTCGATCGGCTACGTCAGTGTGCTCGGGGCCGCGGCGGCATTCTGCGCGCCGTTGGCTGGCCGCGCGACGCTTCGCTTCGGACCGCACCGCACCCGCGCCGCGGCGTTCGCCTTAATCATCATCTCGTGGCTTCTTTTCGCGGACTTCCGGGAAAGCCTGATCGGTATGGCCGTAGCACTGATCCTGATCGACCTGGGCGCAACGTTGCAGGATATCTCGAGCCGCACGATCCTCTACACGCTGGCGCCCGATTACCGCACCCGGCTGAATGCCGTCTACACGATGGCGATGTTTGCCGGCGGGGGCGTGTCGTCAGTGTTGGTCGGGTTTTGCTGGGTTGTCGGCGGCTGGGTGGCGATCTGCGCCCTGGGCGGATCGTCGGCGGCCGCGGGGCTTGCCGTCGCACTCCGGCGCTCTCCCTCCAACGGCGGCTAGGAAACGAACGTGCAACCCTTCGAAGTGGCCTGGGACGACGCCCATCTCCAGCGGCTGAGGGAGCAGGTGCGCGACTACCAATTCCCGATAGCGCCCGAGCATGCCGGGTGGCGCTACGGCTGCGATCCGGAGTTGCTGCGCAAGCTGTGCGCCTACTGGGTGGACGGCTTCGACGTGCGCGCCGCCGAGGCCGAGCTGAACCGCTTCCCGCAGGTGCTCCACCGGGTGGAGGACATCGACATCCACGCCGTCCACGTCGTCGGCGAGGCTGGTGGACGGCGCCCTCTGCTGCTTACCCATGGCTGGCCGGGCTCGGTATTCGAGTTCTGGGAGGCGATTGAACCGTTGGCTTTCCCGTCCCGCCACGGCGGGGTGCCCGAGGATGCATTCGATCTCGTAATCCCCTCGCTGCCGGGCTTCGGTTTCTCGGGTAAACCACGTTCGCCAGTAGGCGCGCGCACGACCGCGCGCCTGTTCGACGCACTCATGCGCGGCGGGTTCGGCTACCGGACCTATCTCGCCCAAGGCGGCGACTGGGGCGCGGCGGTCACCGCGTGGTTGGCGCTGGAGCATGCCGGCTCCGTGCGCTCCATTCATTTGAACTCCGTCCTGGTGCAGCCGCCCGGGATCCAGCCCGAAACCACGGAGGAGAAAGCCTGGCGGATCCTTCGTACCGAAGCCGAGGACCGGTTCGGCGGCTACCAGATGCTGCAACGGACCCGGCCGCACTCGCTTGCCTATGCCATGGCGGACAACCCCGTCGCCCAGGCCGCCTGGATCGTGGAGCGGCTGCATGACTGGGCCGACCTACGCGACCGGCCTTTCGAGGCGGCATTCACGATGGACCAGCTTCTGACGGAGGTGATGATCTATGTCACCAATGACGCTTTCGCGACCGCCTCGTGGTTTTACGCCGGCGGCCCAGCGGAGCAAGCGAACACGATGCCGGAAGGTCGCCGGGTTGAGGTGCCGACTGCAATTGCCGCCCATCCCGATCCGCGTGCGCCGTTTCCGCCGCGTAGCTGGGTTGAACGGGGCTATGACGTGGTGCGTTGGACCGAACTGCCGCGTGGGGGGCATTTTGTTGCGATGGAGGTCCCGGAACTGTTCGTCGCCGACGTGCGGGCCTGGGCAAGGGACCTGCCCGTTTGTTGACAGCCCAACCATGACGAGCCAATCACAGTGATCAAGACATTGTTGACAATCCTGGCAACAAGACAGATCATCGTCGTCAAGCAGCGAGCTGGCATGAAGCCGGCGAAGAGGGGAAATGTGATCAAATCCAGGCGCAACGCATTGAAGCTTGGGCTTGGCGGCACGTTGCTGGTGGCGAGTGGGCGTCCAGCCTTCGCGCGCGAGAAGGTCGTCATCTACACCGGGCTGTCCGAGGCGGATTTCAACAAGACGGTCCATGACGAGTTCACGCGGCAAACCGGAATCGATGTCGAAATGCTGGTCATCCCCGCTGCGGGCGCTCAGGTCGCCCGCATCCGGGCGGAGAAGGCGCGCCCGCGTGCCGACGTGGTCGTGTCGCAGACGATCCCTTTCATGCAATCGATGGTGAAGGATGGCTTGCTGCTCCCCTACAAGGCCAAGGCGGAAACGCCCGAGTATTTGCAGAAGGGATATGCCGACCCGGATGGCTTCTGGCACGGCTGGTTCGCGTTGACACCGGCACTTTTCTGGAACACGAGGCGCTTCGAGGCGGACCCCGTGCTACAGGGCGTCAAGCCTCCGGCCACGTGGGATGACCTGCTGAACCCGGCGTTCAAGGGCAAGGTCGCCCTGCCGAGCCCGCAGACGACCGCGATCGGCTACGTCCTGCTCGCGACACAGGTGTTCCGGTTGGGCGAGCAGAACGCCTGGGAGTATGAGCGAAAGCTCAACGCAAATATCAGTCAATGGACCGCATCGCCGCAGTTGATGGTGACGCTCGTGGAGCAGGGCGAGGCGGCCGTCGGAGCCGGATGGTCGTCAGACGTGCTGAACTCGAAGGTCGCACACGGCCAGGCGCTCAACTTCGTGCTGCCGCCGCAGGACGCGGTCATTGTCCATACGGCAGGCATCATCAAGGGCGGCCCGAACCCGGACGGCGCGGGCAAGTACATCGACTTCCTGCAGACCGACTTCGCTCAGGCGGCGAATGCCAAAATGGGATTTCGCGCCGGCCTCAACCCGGATGTGCCGCCGCCCCAGGGAGCACCGCCGCTCACGTCGCTCGACACGGTGAAGTACGACACCGACTGGGCGACGGCGAACTACGACCGCCTACCGAAGCAATGGGCGCGCGAACTTGGACAGTAGGGCGGCGCAGGCTGCATGCACTGGCCCCCACCTTGAACGAACGATCGGAGACCGCCCCGTGTCCACCTATGAACTACCGTCGTTCTCCAAGCTCATCGGCATGGTCATAAGGGAGCGCACGGCGGAGCGCGTCGTGGCTGAGATCCGTGTTATGGAGGATCACACCAACCTTGTGAACGTCATGCACGGGGGCGCCATCATGGCGTTGGCGGATCAGTGCGGCGGGGCGGCGACCGGCGTTAACCTGCGCGCAGGTCAGATGACGACGACTGTGGAGAGCAAAACGAACTTCTTCGCCGCAGTCCAGATCGGCGACTTGGTGATTTTTGAGTGCACGCCTCTGCACCGCGGGAAAACTACTATGGTCTGGCAGACCCGTGCCACTCGCAGCGACGGGAAGCTTGTCGCGATTACAACGCAGACTCAGCTCGTGATGGATGCCCGTCCGACAAAGGAAGCCTCAAGCTGATAAGCCGAATTGCGCGACGCGATGACCGCACAGCTGCAACCTAAGCAAAAGCTGACTTAGCGAGTCACGCCGCGCTGGCGAGAACCTCACACCGCCATCGAGATTGACGGCGGCGTCGACTGCTGGCGGTCTTCAAAGGACATCTGGTCGGGATGGCGGTGGGGCTCATCGTCCTGGACATCAGCGCGACCGTCGCGGACATCTCGAACAGGACCATCCTCTATGGTCTCGATGCCGGAATTCGGACGCGTCTGAACGCGATCTACCAGGTCGCCATGTTTTCCGGGCGCGCCATAATGTCGTTGCTCAGCGGCATCTGCTGGTCACTCGGCGGATGGCTCGCCTTGTGTGCGCTCGGCGTGGTCCCCATTGTGATCGCCTTCTTGCGATATTGGTGTAGCGTACGGTGATGTCGTGTCGATTGAGCTTCACGATTTGCGATCGGCGGTCATCACGTCGCAATACCGCAGCCTCAGGCAGGCGGCGGAAGCCATTGGTATTCGCCAATCGACTCTCGCCGCCGTTTGCGCGATCAACGGCGTAGCCGGCCCGGAGATTGCCGCGCCGACCGAGGTCTGGGCGATGAATTTTCATGCCGAACACCCTGTTGGACGGCCGCCCGTTCTGGCGTCCAGCCATCGTCGACGACTGGTCAGATGTGGCGGCGAGCACTGCGGAGGCCAAGCGCAAGCGACGACCGGCGCGCTTCTCACCTAAGGTTTAGGATGACCTTCCGGAACGTGTGGAACTACCTGTAGGCCACCTGGAAAGCGCCAGCTTAGCAACAGCCTCTAGCATGTCACGTCTAACGCCGGCCTTAGCCTGCACCGCCATGCCGTGCCCCACAGCCATTACAAACGCCGCAAGGACATCAGACTTGGCTGTCGCTGGTAAGTCGCTCAGCATCAGCAGCCCGTTTGAGGCCCCTCTGCCC
>JAQGHW010000553.1 GCA_028291505.1 Rhodopila sp.
ATTGAGACGTTCTGCTCCCGGTTGATGCGGCGGATAATGCCGAAAATCTGCTGCACCAGAATCAGCGACAGGCCCAGCGAAGGTTCATCCAACAGCAGCAGCTTGGGGCTTCCCATCAACGCCCTGCCGATCGCCAACATCTGCTGCTCACCACCAGACAACAGGCCAGCGCGCTGGCTCTCGCGTTCCTTCAGGCGCGGGAAATATTCGAAACAAAGTTCGGTATCGCGGGTGACGCCCGCGGTATCGCGACGTGTGTAGGCTCCCATGTTGAGATTTTCACGGACGGTGAGGAACGGAAAGATCTCGCGTCCCTCCGGGACGTGACAGATGCCCAGGCGCATCACCTGGTCGGGTGGCATCCTGGCGATATCGCGACCCTCAAACAGGACCTGACCCCGTTCCGGGTCGAGCACGCCGGAGATGGTCCGCAGCACGCTGGTCTTGCCGGCGCCGTTCGCGCCGAGGACGGTCACGATCTGTCCCTGATCCACATCGAGCGAGATGCCTCGGATGGCCTGGATCGGACCGTAGAACGTTTCGATGGAATCGACCCGCAACAGAGGTTCGGTCATGCGGCGCTTTCAACCTCCCCACCGAGGTAGGCCTTCACGACTTCCGGATGGGTCTGGACCTGCTGCGGTGTGCCCATTGCGAGGACCTTGCCGTAGTTCAGCGCCATCACCCGGTCGGATACCTGGTTTACCAGCGCCATGTCGTGTTCGACCATGATCACCGTGATCCCGAGGTCTTTCTTGATGTCCTCGATCCAGAATCCCATGCCTTCGGTTTCTTCGACATTCAATCCGGACGACGGCTCATCCAGCAGCAACAGCTTTGGTTCGATGCACAGGGCCCGCCCCAGTTCCACGACCTTGCGGACGCCGTATGGCAGGTTGGCAATCAAAGCATCGCGGTAGCGCTGCAGGCCCAGGAAGGCGATGACATCCTCGACCTTCTCACGGTGGCGAAGTTCGGCTTTGCGAACCGACGGCAGGAACATCAGTTCGGAGACAAAACCGACGCGGGAATGGTAATGGCGGCCGATCAGCAGGTTCTGCAGCAGGGTGGCGTTCGGGAACAGCTCGATATTCTGGAAGGTTCGGGCGATACCCAGGCCGGCGATCTGCCAGGGTGGCGTGCGGGTAAATTCCTTGTCCTCGAAGATCAATTTGCCGGACGTCGAATTGTAGATACGGCTGATCAGGTTGAAAATCGTGGTTTTGCCGGCGCCGTTCGGGCCGATGATCGAAAACACCTCACCCTTGCGGACGTCGAAGCTCACCGAATCGACCGCTCGGATTCCGCCGAACCGGACCGAGATATCCTGAGCCTGGAACATGATCATCGCAGGCGCTCCGACTTCGCGTAGGATTTCTGCCGGCGGAAGCTGGTCTGACGTTTGAATGGAAACGCCTGAAACCACTGCTTCGTCTTCAGCCACATGCCGTTCAGGCCGCCAGGCTGGAACAAGATCACCAGCACGAGCACCAGACCGAACAACGACGGTTCGAGGCCCGGCAAGCGGCCGATGCCGAACGGCAGGTCGTCACGCACCACGGCGATGAACTGCGGCAACAGCCGGACGAACATGGCCCCCAGGATGGCGCCGCGGAGCGAGCCGAGGCCGCCCACGAAAACGATCGTTACGAACTGCACCGAGAGCAGCACGTCGAATGCGTCGGGTGCCAAATAGCGGACGTAATGGGCGAACAGAGCCCCGGCCAATCCGGTCATCCCGGCGCTGACCGCGAACACCAACGTTTTGTAGCGGGCAAGATGGATGCCCATGCTCTGGGCGGACACCTCACTGTCGCGGATGGCGACCATGGCGCGCCCAGTCGGGGATCGCAGCAGATTCGCCGAGACCCACAACACGAATGCCAGGACTGCCAGGGAAACGTAATAGATTCCGGTCGCGCCTTCGATGGCGATGCCGAAGATGGTGGGGGTCGGCACCGCGAAGCCGTCAAAGCCGCCGGTCACCGCGGTCCATTTCTGGAAGACCGTGCCAACGATGCTGCCGAACGCCAGTGTCGCGATCGCCAGGTACAGACCACTCATGCGCAAGGTTGGCCGGCCGATGGCGGCGCCGCACAGCGCGGTGAACAGACCGGCGAGCGGCAAGGTGATCAGGAATGGAACCCCTTGCGCGAGCAGAACGGCGTTGGCGTAAGCGCCGATGCCGAGGAAGGCAGCGTGGCCCAGGCTGATCAGTCCGGTGTAGCCGACCAGCAGCATCAATCCGACGCCAGCGATTGCGAAGATGTACACCGCGCAGAGTTCGCCGATGTAGAACTCACCCAGGATCGCCGGGGCTATCAGGACCAGCACCGTCAGCAGGCCATACCAGAAACGGTCGCCGTTATGCCGGAATAGCGCGATATCCTGTTGATATTGAGTGCGGAACAAGTATCGCATGGGTCAGACCCGCTTTCCCATACGTTCAGCGAAAAGTCCCTGCGGGCGGATGAACAGCATCAGGAGCAGCACGACGTTCGACGTGACTTCCTGGAATCCGGCGGGCAGTTTGTAGCCGGCGAATTGCTCGACGATGCCGACGATCACGCCTCCGATCACCGAACCGGGGATGCTGCCGAAGCCGCCGATTACCGCGGCAGCGAAGGCCTTGATGCCGAGGAAACCCATGTTCACGTCGATCATCGAGACCGGCGACAGCAGGATCCCGGCGAGGCATGCGACGCCCGCGCTGATTGCCCAGATCAGCGAGAAGATCGTGCGAACCGGGATGCCCATGTAATACGCGGCGAGTTGGTTCTGTGATGCGGCCTGCATGGCGACACCGACACGTGTCTTGCTGAAAAAGAGATACAGGATGCCACACAGCAGGACCGTGCCAACGATGATCGACAAATTGTCCTGACCCAGTACAAGGCCCCCGATGTTCGCGGTCTTGTTGGTGAACGGCGTGTTAAAGCCGACCGAGTCGTAACCCCAGGTGATCCCCGCGGCCGCGCGAAAGATGAAGCCGAGTCCGAGCGTTAGCATCACGACGGCGAACTGCGGCTGGCCGATCACGCGTCGCAAGATGAATGCATCCAGTGCGTAACCGAAAGCCGCGGTTATCACGATCGCCAGGATGCCTCCGACCCAGTACGGCAGATGGAAATTGGCGATAAGGCTGAACGCGACAAAGCCGCCGAGCATCATGACGTCGCCTTGGGCGAAGTTCACCATCTCGGTCGCTTTGTAGATCAGCACGAAACCAAGGGCGATCAGCCCGTAGATACACCCTGAAGCCGCACCATTGACGACAAGCTGCAATATGCGAGCAGCATCTATCACTGCCGTTGGCCTCCCTGCCCCGGGCCAGCGGGCCCTTCATTGTCGTTGGCCGGGAAGATAGGTTGGCGGCTGAAGGCGCGTCAATCGCCGCATTGGCGCATCGCGCGCAAGCGGATCAGAATAACGACATCTGGCTGGACGCAGTGTCCTTCATGGCGCCGGGGACGGTAAAGCGGCTGCAATCCAATTGTGTCCGAACCTCGCCGAAACCGAACTGGCGAGTCGCCCGCGCGAACCGCCGCGCCAGCAGGTCGGCGTAGACGCCCTGGCCTGTGAACCTGTGATGAAACCGGGGATCGTTCAGTTCGCCCGCGCGAGTTTGCCGGATCAGGCTGAGGACGTGACGTGCCCTATCGGGGAAATGCGTTTGCAGCCACTCCTCGAACATCTGGCGCAGTTCCAGCGGCAATCGCAGCAAGACGTAGCCGGCATGCCGCGCGCCAGCCTTGGCGGAGGCTTCGAGGATCTTTTCCATTTCGGCATCGTTCAACGCCGGGATCATCGGCGCGGCGAGAACGCCGGCCGGCACCCCCGCGCGCGTAAGTTCGGCGATGGCATGTAGCCGGCGGGCGGGTGTTGCTGCACGAGGCTCCATCACTCGGGCGAGGCGGGCGTCGAGGGTCGTGATGGACATATGGACGCGGGCTAGGTTCCGTTTGGCCATCGACGACAGAATATCGAGGTCACGCAACACGCCGGAGGATTTGGTGACGATGCCGACCGGGTGGTTGAAGCGATCGAGCACCTCCAGCAACGATCGGGTGAGCTTCAGCGTGCGTTCGACCGGCTGATACGGATCGGTGTTGGATCCCAATGCCAGGGTGCGCGGGATGTAGCCGGGTTTGCGCAGTTCCTTTTCCAGCAGCTCCGCCACGTCGGGCTTGAAGACCAGCTTGGTCTCGAAATCCAGGCCGGGCGAATAGCCCAGGTAGGCGTGGGTTGGGCGTGCGTAACAGTAGATGCAACCGTGTTCGCACCCCCGATACGGGTTGACGGCGCGGTCGAAGCCAATGTCGGGCGAGCTGTTCCAGCTAATCGCCGAGCGGGTTGAGTCGCGGATCAGCGTGGTGTCCAACCGTGGCAGTTCGCCGACGTCCTGGGACAGCGTTTCCCACCCATCGTCGAACGGCGAGGCGGCGCGGGCGTCGAAGCGCACGCCCGGGTTGCTGACGGCGCCGCGGCCGGCGGTTTGACGGGTTGGAAACCGCTGCAAGGGGACGTCATCCGGCAGACCGGCGTTGTTGAGTGCAGCGATGGCATCCTGGTCTACTTGCGCGTCCATCTGAACCCTTTTGAAGATCGCCGTCCCGACTTCATGTTCGCATTACGTTCGGGGACATTGATTCCATAACGCTTTGTGAGTGTCAAGAACATGAAGGGAACACAGGTCGATTTTAGGACGGCTTGGATGGACTAACGGCTCGCGGGACTCACTGGGGGCCATAAACGCTTGACAACGTCGCGCGCGCATCCTTTCTACCGCCTTCGTCGCGTCCGATCTCATGGAGAGAGCGCCGGCCCACTGTAGGGGTGTAGCTCAATTGGCTAGAGCGCCGGTCTCCAAAACCGGAGGCTGGGGGTTCGAGACCCTCCACCCCTGCCAGTTAGCGGGCAATGGCATCGGGTATCAGGCCGGCGATCATCGAGGGATTTGACGAACGTGGCGTTCCAACCGGCAAAATTCGTGCGTGAAGTGAGAGCGGAAGTGGCCAAGGTAACCTGGCCCAGCCGCAAGGAGACATTGGTGACGACAGGCCTGGTGTTTGCCATGGCCGCCGTCGCCGCCATCTTCTTCTTCGTCGTCGATCAGGTGATCGGCCTAGGGGTGCGCGCCTTGTTCAATGTGGGCATCTGAAAGGGTTCCGGGAAATGGCCAAGAACTGGTACGTCGTGCACGTCTACTCCGGCTTCGAGAAGAAAATCGCCCAGCAGATTACGGAACAGGCCGCGCAGAAGGGCCTGGCGGATCAGTTCGAGGCTGTGCTGGTGCCGTCCGAGAATGTCGTTGAGGTCAAACGCGGCCGAAAGATCAACAGCGAGCATAAATTTTTCCCCGGTTATGTTCTGGTGAAGATGGATCTGACCGACGACGCGTGGCATCTGGTGAAGAATACGCCGAAGGTCACCGGGTTCCTCGGCAGCAAGACCAAACCTAGTCCGATCAGCGAGGCTGAGGCCGAGCGTATCCTGAAACAGAGTCAGGAAGGCGTGGATCGGCCGCGGCCCGCGGTGCTCTACGAGATCGGCGAGCAGGTTCGGGTGGCGGACGGTCCTTTCACCAGCTTCAACGGCACGATCGAGGAAGTCGATGAGGAGAAGGGTCGGGTGAAGGTCAGCGTATCAATCTTCGGCCGTTCGACACCGGTCGAGCTGGAATACTCTCAGGTGGAGAAACTCTGAGGACGGCGTTGGGGTTGGTCGAACAAAAAAAGCCCTCACGCGAGGGCTTTTTTTGACCGGGAGTGCTTGTCCGATCAGGCGTGGTCCAGGTAGGCCTACCTGGGATCAGGCCTACCTGGGATCAGGCATGCATCGCGGCCGGGACCCGGGCCGCGGGAATGCCTTCGGGATCAAGCCGATAGCCGCCGCCCTCGGTGACCAGCAGACGCGCATTGGCCGGATCCGGTTCAATCTTCTGGCGGAGGCGGTAGATATGGGTTTCCAACGTATGCGTCGTAACGGCGGCGTTGTAGCCCCAAACCTCGTTCAGCAGGACCTGTCGAGCGACCGAGCGGGTGCCGGCGCGATAGAGGAATTTCAGGATCGCCGCTTCCTTCTCGGTCAGGCGGATGCGTCGATTCTTGGCGGGCTCCTGAAGCAATTTCGCCGCCGGGCGGAAGGTATAGGGCCCGATGGTGAAGACCGCGTCCTCACTGTTCTCGAAGATCCGCAACTGGGCGCGCAAACGGGCAAGCAGCACGGCGAGCTTGAAGGGCTTGGCGATGTAGTCGTTTGCGCCACAGTCCAGGCCTTTGACCACGTCGGTTTCGCTATCGAACCCGGTCAGCATGATGATGGGCATGCGGTGGCCTTGCTTGCGTAGCTTTGCGCACAGGTCGCGACCGTCGCCGTCGGGCAAGCCGACGTCCAGGATCACCGCGTCGAAGCGCGCATCCTTGGCCGCGAGGCAATCCTCCGCAGCCTTGACCGAAGCGGCCTCGGTCGCCAGGAACTCACCATCGACGGCGAGCTGGTCAACCAAGGTGTCACGCAGGGCGTCGTCATCATCGACGATAAGGACCGGGCGTTCTGCCGACATAATCGAGTTCCTCTTGCCAGTGTTGGACGTGGCTTGTTGCCGATGCCACGGCTCCGATTCGCTCTGAGACAACCAAGCCCACCATATATGTTCCCGAAGTGGGACGAAATCGGTTCCATATAGCCTATGAACCTTAGCCCTTCACAAGATTGCGCGCGCACGACCAGACCGGTAGGGTCAAAATCCAGCGCTCACTCCAATCCCTCCCTATATGGTCGCAGGCACCCAGACGTCATCTCTTGCCGGTGCGAATTGTTGTTTGAAGGTCAATAGTGACGAAATTTGGTTATCGAATGCACCAAAATCTGACAAACGCCGCCATGGAGCCCAGAGGTATGGTTTGGCAGGTGATGGATGCCCGTTGATTCAGTCGCTATGAGCAACCAGGCAAGGCTGCGCCTGAGGCAGGTTCACCGCGCTGCGTCCGACCTCCGGCGGGGCGTCCCGGTGGTGCTGCGGAGTGACGCACCGCTCGTGATTCTGGCGGCCGAGACCGCCGGTGCCGACGGATTTGCGGAGTTGACCGCGATGTCGGGTAGCCGTCCCGTGTTGATTCTGGCCGCGACGCGGGCTGCCGCGATATTGCGCGCGCCGATGTCGACTGATGCTGCCGCGGTCGCCGTCGCACTACCGGACTCATTTCAGAATATCGAGATATATCAGGCTCTTGCCGATCCGCTGATGGCACAGCCGACGATCCGAAGTACGCTGCGTGCGGTGCCCGCGCCACCCGATTCCAATGCCGCGATAGGCCTTGCAAAGATCAGCCGCCTGCTGCCGGCGATCCTGGCAGTTCCGCTGCCGAGTGGTTCGGAAGCGGTGATAGCCGGCCACGGACTGGTTGAAGCCGCGTCGGCCGACGTGCTGTCCTATGCCGAGACCGAGGTGGCCGGTCTGCGGCAGATCGTGTCCGCGGACGTGCCGCTCAACGGGGCGCCTGACAGCCGGGTCGTGGCATTTCGGAGCCATGGTTCGGCTGTCGAACATCTCGCAATCGTGATCGGCCGGCCTGAGAGCCACGAGGCCCCGCTCGTCCGAATCCATTCGGAATGTTTCACTGGTGACCTGCTCGGCAGCATGCGCTGCGACTGCGGCGAGCAGCTTCGGGGTGCGATTCGCCGGATGGCGGAGGACGGTTCGGGAGTGCTGCTTTATCTGGCGCAGGAAGGCCGCGGGATCGGGCTGGTGAACAAGCTGCGGGCTTATGGGCTTCAGGACCGAGGCCTGGACACCATGGATGCCAATCGGGCGCTGGGATGGGGCGCCGATGAGCGCAATTTCTTGATCGGAGCAACGATGCTGCGCATCATGGGGGTCAACCGGGTTCGGCTGCTGACCAATAATCCCGACAAGGTGGACGCGATGGCAGCTTGCGGCATCGAGGTAGCGGGCCGGGAGCCGCATTTGTTCGCACCCAACGGGGTGAACGATGAATATCTCGCGACCAAGGCCACGCGGTTTGGCCACATGTTGGATTAAGCTGCGTTTGATGTGCAGTGCCCTGGACCCGAGGCGGCACTCAAGGGTAAAGGGCTTGGCTCCTTTCGCACGAGACTCATATGACACCGACCGAAATCGACCGTCTCCAAACCTATCTGCGCAAGCTGTTTGGCAGCGAGCGTATCAAGATAGTACCGCCGCTGCGCCGTGGTCTGTCCATCGAACTGGCGGTGAACGACGAGACGATAGGCACTGTCCATAAGGACGTCGACGACGGTGAGACCTCTTATTCCATCCACCTGACGGTGCTGGAGGAAGATTTGCCCGCGCCGCGTCCGGTCGCGGTCAAACCGGCGATCGGGTCACCTGGCCGGCGCTAGTCTAGCTGCCAGGCCTCGCGTCCTCGCGGCGGACGCGCCTGGGCGGGGACCCTTTGTCCCGCTTCAGGCTTCTCGAACATCGCGCGCGGCGGTTGAGCGTTTCTCGGACAGTTCGTCGCGGTGGGGTACACCAGTCGAACGATTTGGCGCGGGGCGGTTATCCCGGGAGAAATGCGGCATCAAGTAGCGCAGGCAGAGTTCGTAAGACCGCTTGGCCTGCTCAAAATCCGCTCAGTGTGCACCCGCTGGAGGAACACGCCAAAATCGCCCTGCTTTTCGTACAGGCGCGACCTTGTTGCTTGGATGACGACAACGACGCAGACCTGTCGTGAATGGTCGTTTCTTCCGTGATGCGGACGGATTTTGGGCGTCCAGGCTCCAGCATCCGATTCAGGACGCCGACAGCGATGGCAACCTCGGTGGCCTGCCGGTCATCCGTGTCTGATCGTAATGCGTCGCCGATTACTCGCTTGTAGCGGCTGATGTCCGCCTCCACCAGCGCTCGCCGGTTATAGCCGGACGCCTTTTGCCAAGCCATGCGACCGCGCTCGGCAATGAGCTGCAGATGCATGTCACGCTGCGTCGGTGCGGTCCTGGCCGTCTCGTTGGGCATCGCGCTGGACCGCGGTGGTACGATGACTGCTGCATCGGAATGGCATTCGATGACGGCGCTGCAGGCGTCGTCTCGATCGTACGCGCCATCACCGGTATACGAAGCCACCGGACCGGGCACTTGATCGAGCAGTGGCCCGACCTGCGAGCCCTCATCGACATCATTCGCCGTCAACTGCGTCGCAACGATCTGGCCGGTGTCGGCGTCAACGCCACTATGGAGCTTCCGCCAGGGGCTCCGTCAACGTGAAGACCGATGCCATCAGGCCCTCGGTCTTCGGCATTGTGTTTGTACGACATCGGGCGGCCTGAGCTAGAGAGTGCCGCCCTACCATCCTCTACGGACCTTCGGAGTGCAGCAGCGCCGGTCAGGACCAGTGCTCCATCGTGACGGCCGCATTGGAGGCGGAGGCGAAGCAGATCAGCGATCTGACGAAGGAGCGGGATGGGCTGAAGGCTGCTGCGGCGAAGTCTGCTATCGCCGCCCACGGTGGACAGCGGACTCTCGGAGCGGAAAGTTGGGAGGCATTGCTGATTTTGGTGCCCAACGTATGGTTTAGGGTTCTGTCGCAAAGTTTGCCAACCGACCCGCGTCGCTTAAGTTGCCGGCGACGGTTTCAACGGACCAGCAGGCGATGATCGAATTCAAGGGCAGTCACTTCGAACGGGACGTCATCCTAAGGGCCGTCCGGTGGTATGTGGCGTATCCGATCAGCCACCGTCAGCTTGAGGAAATGATGGATGAGCACGGCGTCGAGGTTGATCACGCCACGCTTAATCGCTGGGTGCTCAAGTATGTCCCACTGTTGGAGCAGGAATTTCGAGCGCGCAAGCAACCAGTGGGTCCCAGCTGGCGAATGGACGAGACCTATGTGAGGGTCAAGGGCACCTGGAAGTCCTTGTACCGGGCCGTCGACAAGGGCGGTGCCACGGTGGACTTCCTGCTGACCGCCAAGCGGGATCGCAAAGCCGCACTGGGGTTCTTGCGCAAGGCAATCAGGTGGCACGGGACGCCTGAAAATCACGATCGACAAGAGCGGTGCTAACACGTCGGCGATCGAAAGCCAGAATGCCGAACAGGGGGCGGGCATTGAGATCCGTCAGATCGAATACCTTAACAACGTCGTCGAACAGGATCATCGAGCTATCAGGCGGCGGGTGCGGCCAATGCTGGGATCCAAGTCCTTCAGGTCAGCCGCGGTGACGCTTGCCGGTGTCGAACTCATGCACATGATCCGGAAAGGCCAATTGGAGACGACAGGCTAATTGCGCACGGCAAGGCAATTCTATTCGTGAGCGGCATAACCCTTTACATTCGTGGGCATCACATGTCCGCCGGGAAAATTGGGGACAGAACCGACGCGCGTCTGTCTGTGGTTGCCCGGCTATGGCAGATT
>JAQGHW010000056.1 GCA_028291505.1 Rhodopila sp.
ATAACGGTTTCCTCGTCAGTCGTCTTTTTTGAAGGATCGGACGCCGGTCCCGCTTCTAGTCGCAGGTAGGAGAATGCCGATCTCCGGGCGCTCTAAAATCAACCATCATCCCGGGCGAAGTGCAAGCCCAGACGCCAGGCAAAAGCAGTCGCCACGGTCAAGTCCGCGCTGGTGCCGGGATTGATGCCGACTGCCTTCAAAGCCGTGTCCCAGACAAGCAGTCGTGGCAGCATGACGACCGGATCGGCGCAGGACGCAAGTTCGCCGCAGACCTGGCCGGCCTGCTGCTGCACGGAGGCAGCGACCGCCGAACCGTGCTTGCGCTGGACGTGGCTGTCTGGGAACGCGGCCAGGAACGTCAGATAGGCCGCCAGCGACGCCCAGCACGGGTCGGCCCATCGGGTGCGCGCGGCGTCGTAGGACGTCATGCCCGCGCCGAAGATGTCCGCGAACCCGTTGGTCCATTGCCGCGCCACGCTGTCACGCTGGGCCGCTTCCGCCATTGCCTCGTGCAGCCTTACCGTTGCCGGCCGATGCACATCGTGGCGATCGACCGAACCCAGGCCGCCGGGCTGCGCGATCCGGATCGCATCGAACACCGCCTGGGCATCGTCGAGGTTTGATGCCGCAATCACCGCGTCTACCGTCGCACCTTGTTCGGCCGCCATCGCCAGCGGCCCGCACAGCAGTAGAATCCCCAGATTGGTGTTCTGCCCGACCGCCGCGCGCGTTGCCGCCACGGAGTCCCGAATGCGCAGCCCGAGCGGCGCTCCGGCCCGGCAGAGTGGCGGTGCGGAAACCTCGGCGCTGCGGATGAAATCTTCCACGGTCATGCGATGGCCGGCGGCGTGGACATGCACGTTGCCGGGCTTCGGCGCGGCCAGTTCCTCCACGCACGCCTCGACGAACGCGGACGCGATGCTCATCGCAGCGCTGCCAGCAAAGCCGCCACGATGTGCGCCGCGATCGAGGCCGGCGCGACACGCTGCAGGCCCTTCCAGCCCGGCATGGAGTTGACCTCCAGCACCCAGGCCTGCCCATCGCGATCAACCAGCAGGTCGACGCCCGCGTAGGCAGCCCCGACGCAGGCTGCCGCCCGCACCGCGAGATCCGCCAGTTCAGCACTGGGGGAAAACGGCAGTGGCTGCGCACCAAGGCGCACGTTGGTCACCCACGTCTCGGATTCACGCGTCATCGCCGCGACCACTTCGCCGGCACAGATAAACAGCCGGTGGTCATGGAAGGTCCGGGTACCGGTGGAGAGATAACGTTGCAAGTAGTAGACACCGCCAACCGTTTCGGGCGGTGGCAGATCCGCCGCCTCGGCAATCAGCCGCAGCCCCCTGCCCTGCGAACCGAACAGCGGCTTCAGCACCAACGGCCCCGACGGGCATTCGCGTTCGGCGATTGCCACGGCCGCCTCCCGCCCCTCGACCGCCCAGGTGGCGGGGGTGGCGATGCCGGCATGCCCGAGCAAGAAACTGGTCGTGGACTTGTCCACGCAGCGCTCGATCGCTCGGGCATCGTTCCAGACGGGAACTGCAAGTTCGCGCAATGCATGTAATATGCCGAGCCGGCGGGTCACCTCCTCGAAGCTGCCGGCGGAGATTGACCGGACCAATACAGCGGTTGGCAGGGCGTTGCCGAAGCCGGGGACCGCGAGACCATAAGGATGCGCGGTATCGAACGCGGCATCGGCTAGCCGGAACGGGACGACGGTGACATCGCGCATGGCGAAAGCCCGCAGCAGCGCCCGTGCGTGCCAATCCCGGTCGTCGATCGCGAGCCCGATCCGGATCATCAGCTAATCAGCGTGACCGCGCCAGGTGAGAAATGAACATTCAGGCCGATCCGCCGAACGACGCGTTCAGCAGGGCCGCATCGACCGCGCCGGCCAGGAAGCTGTCTCCGGTTTCTATCGCCGTGACGATCACTTCGGCCGGGCTGAACAGCATCGGATCGATTGCGTAAAAGTCGCCCTTCGCAGCTTTAAATATTTCTGCGAAGGGCCTGCCGTAGTCACGGGATTTTGATGCCGGCATGGTCTGGGCCAGGTCTCGCGCCTCGGCAGACGGGCCAGTAACGAAAAGTTGCACGCGCCCGCCGAAGATGATCGCGTCGTTGGTGCGTCCCATGGCGACGATGAAATCGGGATGCGCCGGCGGCAGCGGCGCCGCCCCAAGGCCGTCGACGATACGCGACAGCGGGAAATGCAACTGGTGGGCCTTGTGCAGCGCGACCTCCAGCACGCGCGCGACCACCTGCACGCCGCCGGCCAGGCTCTGGGTTGGCGCATAGAGGATTGCCAGGTTCGACGCTGCGATGTTGCAGGCGTGGGCGACCTCCTTCACCAGCGCGGCGGGGGGCGGCTTGCCGCTTTCGAGGACCAGCACGCCGTGCTTCGCTTCGTCGCGAAAATCGAGTTCCTCGAACAGCTTTTCCTTGCGGGCCAGCGCCCGGGCCGGGCCAGAACCGAGCGCGAAGAACGACCCTTTGCCCTTGCCATGGGTGAGGCTCCACCCCGCATATTGGCTGGCGAGGCAGGCGGCGACGGGGTTCGACGTCGAGACCGAGATCGTCCATGGCCAGCGCGGCAGGGTGGGGTCGGTCGCGAGGCGGACCTCGCCCAATCCGCCCAGGCAGATCGCGCTGAGGCGCAGACCCGCGGCGATCCCGCCGAGATGGCCGGCACCGGCGTCAACAAGACATTCGCCCGCCTCGCCACGGGAAACACCCACACGCAGGGCGGCGGCGTCTGCGCACAACGCCTCCACCATCCGCCAGGCTCGGTCATTCAGCCCCAATGGGGATTGCTGGGTCATGTGGCACCTTCGGCGCGCGCCAGGATTTCGGCCGCCCGGTCTCGCACGAGGCGTTCGGCGATTTGCGAATCAGCCGCTTCGGCGAGCACCGTGCAAAGCGGCGCCCCACCCGGGACAGCTTCGCCGGCCGGTTGCCGATCCGCGGTCCAGGCCGGCCATGCGAAACCAGCTGGAAGCCTGATGTCCGCGCTTGCGTAAACAGTCGCCGCCGCTGCGGACCCCGGCCAGGTGGGCGACGTATCCGGCAGCACCCCGAGGCAGGCGTCGAGGTGAAGCCGGAACAAGGTGCCCTGCCCGTCAGTGAAGATGTCGAGTGTGGCGCCGGGACGAGGGTTCACTTCCAGCAGGTCGAAACCGTCCGCCCGCGTCAGAAAATCGGCACTGTTCAGGCCGCGCAGACCAGTCCGCGACACCAGTCGCGCCACGGCATCGCCGATCTCGGCCGCCTGAGCCGATGTCACCGGGGCAGGACGCGACGCGCCGCCGTAGCGGAATGGGCGGCGCGGCACCGGATCGGCCCATTGCCGACTGAGCCCGAGCACACGGCACTGACCCCCGGCAGCGAGGAAAGCTGCGGACACCGGGTCGCCAGCCACGCGCCGCTGATAATACCGCCCGCGCCGAACACTCGCACGCCGGGTGGAAACGCCAACGTGGACACCGCCCGAACCGCCGGCGCGCTTGTGTAGCCAGACGCCTTCGGCCGGCCGGTCGCGGCGAATTTCCGGGTGCGGCACGCCGGCACTTGCGCAGGTCTCGGCAAACTGGAACGGGTCCTTGATGGCGGCGACAATGTCCGGCGGATTGCCCAGCAGAACATAACGATCGGCAATCGAACGCAGCAGGCGGGGACGATCCTCGAAGCCGCTGCCGGTGACGATGCCGATCACCCCCCGCCCCGCCGCCAGCCGATCGAGCGACGCCAGCAGCGCGCGCTGCGTGAACCCACGCGTCAGGCTGCCGGGGACGCGTTCGCTGGCCTCGGCCAGTTCCTGTGTATCGAGGTCCCCGAACAGATCGGCGACCAGCGGCCGGTAGCCGCCGCGCCGTGCACAGGCTGCCAGCGCGCGACCGGACAGCGCCGCGATCAGCACCGCCGGCGCCTGCTGAGCCAAAGGTGGCTCATGGCCCGTGGTCATTGGGCGAGTTCGCGGGCCAGTGCGAAGGCGTCGCGGAAATCCAGTGTCACCGGCTTGGTGCTTTCGATCATGCGGCGGAACAGACCGAATTCGGTGCGGTATTTTGTCTGGCCGACCGCCAGCGCGCCGATGCCCAGCGTGGCGCCATCGCCAATCTTCGCGCCGTCGGCGAACAGGTCCAACCCGTCGACGCCCAATGGCGGGACCGCGTTGACGTCAGCCACGACGAGCAAATTGGGGCACGCCTTCAGCAGGTCCGCATCGATGATCCGCACCCCGGCCCGGCCGGCGCACAGCGCGACTTCGGCACCGCGCAGCAGCGCCGCCTTCAGGTCGCCGGTGCTGCCGTCCGCGGCGGCCAGGCTGACACCGAATCGTTTCGCGGCCTCATCCGCCGCCTGCTGCACACGGCTTAACCCATCGTGGCCGACCAGCGTGACCTGGGCGCCCTGTAGCGCACTGAGCACCGCCGAGGCGAAACCAACCACGCCCGTTGCACCGAACACCACGATCCGCGTGCCGGCGAGTTCCTTTCCATGCGACGCGCGCAACGTCCGTTCCAACCGCGCGACCATGGCTGCCGCGGTGGTGAACGAACCCGCCGGATCGACGAACAGCGAGATGATGAACGGCGGCACCATCGCCTGCTTGGCACTGTCCAGCATGTCGAGTGCCTCGATGGCATTCTTGCCGCCGATGAATACGCCGGTTTTCGCACCGTCTTTCGGTGGCCGCGAGAAGATCGCATCCTGCACGAGGCCGGCGACCTCATCGGGCGCCACGTTGGTGTATGGGATGACGGCGTCGTAGCCTGCGTCCAGCGCCATGTTCAGATCGAATGGACTGACGTGCCGCAACGGGCTCAGCAGATGCAGAATCCTTTTCTCGGCCACGGCGTTTCCTTTTACTTGGGTGTTTTGGCCTTTTCCTCAGGCCCCCTTTTTCTCAGGTCGTCACCAATGCGCCCCGATTCAACACGCGGCAGATCAGCAAGTCGAGTCGTTTTGTCATGCCCCCGGCTGGACCGACGCTTGCCGCCCCCAGGACACCGCTGTTCCGCAGAATGCCGGCGAGCCGCTGCGCTTCGCTGTCGCTCGCAGCGAAGGCGAAACCGGTCGGGCCCCAGGAACTCTGGCCGATCCCGGTCGCCCCCGCTTGCGCCAGAAGGTCCAGCGCGGCCCCGACCTGGGGACTGGCGAAGCGGCCGCCCTGGCTCGGTGCGAAGTAGTCACCGACATGCTCCTGGATCGCAGTGATCGCGGCACCGAAGGCGGGCAGATCCTGTTCGGCGAGCGCCGGCAGCGCCTGCATCAGCACAAGCCTGCAGATGGCACCCGATACCGCGCTGTCCATCGGTCCGAGGGCGTCGAACGCGGCACGCTCCCGCGAGCCAGAGAGACCCTGGCGGTCACGGTCCAGCACCAGCAAGACGCGCCACGCCTCCGGTGTCGCGGCGCGGGCCAGCACCGGTGGCGGTTCAGCGCGGTCTGCCCGACGGTCGCTACGGCCCCCATCGATCACCAGTCCGCCCTGACTGAACAGGCCAATGCCGATACCCGATCGCGCGCCACGTTCCAGGTACGCGGCATCCGCCCGCGGGTCGTCCGGGTAACCATGCAACCGGCGCACCGCCGTCGCCACCGCGAGCGCGAGTTGCGTGCCGGAGCCTAGCCCCGCGTGCGGCGGCATCGCCTGACGGACCTCGATCTCGTGCGGTTCGGAAAGGCCGAGACGCGTACACATCAGCGTGAGATAGCGGGCGACCCGTTCGTGCTCCGGGCCGCTGATCCGTGTCGTCTGCGAACGCCGGGCGACAAGCTGTGTCACCGGTTGGTCGAGCGACAGGCCGATGCTGCCGAAGCGCCGGCCCAATCCGCCCTCCAGGTCGAAGAACCCAAGGTGCAGCCGCGCGGTGCAGGAGACCGTTACGGTGACGTCAGGCCGTTCTTCATCAAGCATTGCGTTCATCGCCGGATATGTTCCACGCTGCGTTAGCCGCTGGCAATGACCAGATTGGTGATGACAACGGAGGAATCGAGATGACGGCAGCATCGGCGGAACACGCCTACAGCGATGCCGAGGTCGAGACCTGGCTGACGGAAAACCTGCCCCACTGGAAACTGGATCGCGGCTGGATCAGGCGGAAATATCGCACGACCGGCTGGAAGGGCACGATGATGGTGGTCGGCACGGTCGGTCACCTCGCCGAAGCGGCCTGGCACCATCCTGACATTACGCTGTCGTACGCGTGGCTTGAGGTGCGTCTGTGCACCCATTCGGCGAAGGGCATCACCGACAAGGATTTTGCCCTGGCCAAGAAGATCGAGGAGGTCGTGCAGTGGCAGCCCGGTCTGGAAGCAGGTGCGCTCGAAGGAACGCCGCGCGACGACCAGCGCTTCGCCTACATCAAATATGATTGAGACGGCGGAACGCGCGCTGATTGGCTGCGTGGCGTCGGTGGACGGCAAGCCGGTTTCCCCGACCGAGGCGATCTACGAGGCGGCGACTTTACTCGCCAATAGCCGATCAGCCGTGGTGGCGGGACTGGGCACCGACGTCGCCGGGGCAAGGGCGTCGGTTGCGCTGGCCCAGGCGATCGGGGCGTCGATCGACCACATGGACGCTGGCGCGGTGTTCGCCAACCTGGATGTCATGCGCCGTGCCGGCTGGATTGTTACGACGCCGCTGCAAACCCGTACCCGGGCGGATACCGTGTTGCTGGTTGGGGACGGGTTGCTGGAAGCCTGGCCAGAGATGGCCGACCGTCTGGGGCTGGACGCACCCCCAACGCTGACAGGCGGGGCGCGCCGGGTTTTTCGTTTGTCTTCCGGCACAGTACCACCCGTCGGCGCCGCGACGATCCTGCCTACCCTCGCCGCTTTGCGTGCCCTGGTGGCCGGACGCGCCACGTCGCTCGACGAAGGCGCGTTTCGGCCGCTGAGCGATCTGGCCACGGCACTGGCCGAGGCGCGGTTCGGCGTCGCGATCTGGTCCGGGGCCGAGCTCGAAACCCTTGCGGTCGAAATGCTGTGCGGGCTGGTCGACGACCTCAATCGCAAGACCCGGTTCGCCGGGTTGCCGCTGCTGCCGCCGAACGGCGCGGAGGGGGTCACGCAAGCCGCTGCCTGGGCGACCGGCTTCCCGGTTCGCACCGGTTTTGCCGGTTCCGAACCGTTGCACGATCCCTGGCGCTTCGACGCGCGACGGCTGATCGCCAGTGGCGAGGCGGACGTGGCAATCTGGATCTCCGCCTTTTCATCCACCCCGCCGCCTTGGGACGACGCCGTGCCGACGATCGCGCTGGTCGCTTCGGGGACGGCGTTCGGCACCAGCCCGGCGGTGGTGTTCGAAGTGGGCTGCCCCGGGCGCGATCACGATGCGATGCTGTTCGACCCGGCGCTGGGCGGGATCGCGTTTGCCGCTGCCTCCGCGCGTCGCACGGTTCCCAGCGTGGCCGACACCGTCGCGGCGATCGCAGCCGCATTGCCCCAATGCTGACCCGCCTGGCAGGTGGCCGCGTTATCGATCCGGCGAACGGGCGGGACGCGGTCGGCGACATCTGGGTCCGGGACGGCCGCATCGTCGCCACCCCTGACCATGCCAGCGCCGACCAGACGCTTGATGTAGCCGGCTGCATCGTCATGGCCGGCGGCATCGACATCCATACCCATGTCGCCGGGACCAACGTGAACACGGCCCGCCTGCTGCTGCCGGACCTGCGCGCCGGCAGCGCGGCAGCGTCCGTGCCGGTGTCGCAAACCATTGGCCGGCTCTATGCGGCGATGGGCTACACCATGGTGGTGGAGCCAGCGATCTCCCCGCATGTCGCGCCCCAGGCCCACCTGGAATTATCCGAAATTCCGATCATCGACACCGCTATCCTGACGGTCCTCGGCAACGACGACTACCTGCTGCGCCTGATGGCCAACAAGGAGAGTTCGGCGGCGATCGCTGACTATGCCGCGCGCGTGCTGGCGGGCAGCGGCGCGATCGGGATCAAGGCGATCAATCCGGGGGCGGCAGCTTCGTTCAAGGCCAACGTTCGCAGCTTCGGCCTGGACGATGCGGTGCCGAACAGCGATATCACCTCCCGCGCCATCATCAATGCCTTGCAGGCGGCGACCGAAAGCCTGGGGCTGCCGCATCCCCTGCACCTGCATTGCAGCAACCTCGGCATGCCCGGCAATGTGGAGACCGCGCTGGCGACCATGGAAGCCGCCGGCGACGTGCGGCTGCACATCGCACACCTGCAATTCTACGCCTATGGCAAGGACGGGCCGCGTGGCTTTTCATCCGGCGCCGCTCGCCTGGCCGAGGCGGTCAATTCGCGCCCGAACATTACCGCCGACGTCGGCCAGGTGATGTTCGGCCAGACGGTCACGGTGTCGTCGGACGTGCTGCGGCAGTTCAACGCGAGAGGCCAGGCGCATCCGCGAAAATCGATCATCATGGATGGTGACGGCAATGGCGGCGGCATCGTGCCGTATCGCTACCGGAAGACCGATTTCTACAACGCCGTGCAATGGGCCGCCGGCCTGGAGTTGTTCCTTCTCATTAACGACCCGTGGCGGCTGTTCTTCACCACCGATCATCCGAACGGCGCGCCTTTCACCGCTTATCCCGACCTGCTCGCCCTGCTGATGGATCGGTCCTTGCGAGCCCAGCACATCGAGACGTTGCCGAAAGACGCCATGCAGGTCAGCACTTTGGCCTCGATCACCCGCGAATACAGCTTTGCCGACATCGCCATCATGACCCGAGCGGCCCCGGCCCGGCTGCTCGGTTTGGTGGATCGTGGCCATCTGGGTCCTGGTGCCCGAGCGGATATCGCGGTTTATCGGCCTCAGGCGGACCTTGCGGCGATGTTCCGGGATGCCGCGCTGGTGCTGAAGGACGGTGTGCCGGTCATCCGCGACGGCATCCCCGTGGCGCAGCCGTTCGGCCGGGCGGTGGCGGTGCGGCCAGGGTTCGATTCGGCGGCGGATCGGGGGCTGGCGGCGTTCTACGATTCGATCTACGGGGTCCCACACACTGCTTTCGACGTCCCGGCGGCAGATCTGCTCGGTCGCACCCAGCCCTTCGAGACGGTGCCATGCCGGACGTAAGCCCCCTGGCTCGCAACGGCGTGTCGATCGACGCGACCTATGCCGAGGCGTTCGACATGCGCGCCACGGCCCTGGTCATTACTGCCCCGACGCTGCGCTGGGCGAGGATCGCGGCGACCAGCTTGACCGGGTTTGCCACGTCGGTGATCGGCTGCGGCGTCGAGGCCGGAATCGATGCCGAGATGGCGCCTGAAACGACCCCGGACGGGCGGCCAGGTTTGCGGGTGCTGCTGTTCGCCGGGTCCACCGGGGAGTTGCAGAAGCAACTGGTCAACCGCGTCGGCCAGTGCGTCCTGACCAGTCCCGGATCCGCGTGCTACTCCGGGCTGATCGGTACCGAACCGCTGAAACTTGGCGATGGACTGAGGTATTTCGCCGATGGTTTCCAAATCTCGAAGCGGCTGCCGGACCGGCATATCTGGCGCCTGCCGGTCATGGACGGGGAATTCGTCTGCGAGGGCACGACCGGCCTGACCAAGGCCGCGGTCGGCGGCGGCAACCTGATCGTCATGGGGCGCACGTCGGATGCGACGCTTGCGGCGGCGGAGGCAGCGGCTGACGCGGTGGCCGGCGTTGCCGACGCCATCGCGCCGTTCCCCGGCGGGATCGCCCGCTCCGGTTCGAAGATCGGGTCGAAATACAAGGGGCTTATCGCGTCCACCAATCACTTCTACTGCCCCACGTTGCGTGGCGCGGTGGCCGATTCCGCCCTGGGGCCGGAGATCGGCGCGGTGCTGGAACTGGTGATCGACGGGCTGACCCCGGAAGCGGTCGCCGCCGCCATGCGCGCCGGTCTGGCCGCCATCGTCGCGTTGGGACCGGAGCGAGGCGCCTGCCGCATCGGCGCCGGCAACTACGGCGGCAAGCTGGGTCGCCACCACTTCCACCTTCACGACCTGGCGCCCGAGGCGGCGTCGTGACCGCGCTGCGCCTGGTGTTGCGCGGGAAGCCCGATCAGCGGCTTGATCTGTCGCCGCTGACGCCCGACCGGCTGGGTGGTCTCGATACCGCGGCGATCGAGGCATTGCCGCTGCACACCACCCGCCGCCGCGTGAATGTCGGCGACATCTTCCAGGTCCATCCCGGAGACCCGGCTGGTATCGTCATCGAGGGTGGGTCGGAACGGTTCGACCGTGTGGGGGAGGCGATGCGCACCGGCGTGCTGACGGTCGAGGGCGATGTCGGGCAGCAGGCAGGCCGCCTCATGGCGGGAGGGCAGCTTGTGATCCGCGGCAACACCGGCGGCTGGGCTGCCTCCGGCTTGCTCGGAGGGATTCTGGAGATAACCGGCGATGCCGGCGGGTTCCTCGGCGGTCCGCTGGCCGGGGAGCGCACCGGCATGCGCGGCGGCGTCGTGGTCGTGCGCGGGCGGGCCGGGATGCGGGTTGCCGACCGGCTGCGGCGCGGGTTGGTGATCATAGAGGGCGACGCGGGCGCACATGCCGGCAGCGGGATGGTGGCCGGCACGCTGGTGGTGTGCGGCGCGGTGGGGGCGTTGCCGGGCATCCTGATGCGACGGGGCACGATCGTGGTCGGGAAAGTAACGGAACTGGCGCCGAGTTTCGTGGCGGCTGGTGGCGTTGGGTTGGTCTTCACCGGTTTGCTCGCCCGGGAAGCTGGCCGGTTCAGCGAGAGGGCCGCCGTGTGCGTCCGGGGGGCAGGCGTGCGTTACGCCGGTGACATGGCGGTGCTTGGGAAGGGCGAGCTTTTCGTTTCAGATTAGCCGGCTCTATCGAAACCGCGGCATCACCTCGGTGTAAAACCGCTCGATCGACTTCATCAACTTCGCATGCGGGATCAATGAATTGTAAGTGTAGCAGAACACCCAGTCCACGTTCTGGCGCTTCATGTTCGCCTCCACGCCGCGCATCACCGTGTCGATCGTTCCGGCCAGGACATACCCTTCCTTCACCGCTTCCTCCGGCGAGAGAAAGGAACCGGTCTTCGGGTCTTGCATCCCACGCCGGAACCCGAACGGTTCGAACCACGCCCGGCCGGAGAACTGGCCCGAGTCACGCCACAGTGCCATCGCCTCCTCATCCGTGTCGGCAATGATCACGTCCCGCAACAACCCGGTGCCGTGACCGCGGGGGCGTCCCGAGACCTCGGCGTAAACGTCGTAGAGGTGGTTCTCGTACACCGGCAGCATCGCGGGCAGAATCGCGGTCACGCCCTCTTTCGCGGCCCAGCGTATGGAGTTTTCCGATGAGGCGAACGGCAGGAACACCGGAGGATGCGGTTTCTGCAACGGCTTGGGCACCACCCCGACGGACTTCAGTATCCCGTTCTCCACCCCCTTGCCGTATTTCTGGGTGGTGTCCAGCGTCCACGGAGTCTCCCCGGCGGGCACCTTCCAGAATTGACCGTCGTGCGTCAGCATCTCCTGCGTCCAGGCCTTCTTGATGATCTGGAAGTTCTCCTCGAACGCGGCGCGGTTGGCGGCGTCGATGGCATCGTGCTGATGCGGCAGGGCGCCGCTGACCCCGTGCGCCTGCTGGGCCATGATATCGACCCAGCGGCGCTGGTATCCCCTGGCGAAGCCGGCATTGGCGCGGCCACCGGTCATGTGGTCCAGCATGGCGATGTCCTCGGCGACCCGGATCGGGTTCGCGGCCGGCAGCACGATGCCCAACTGACCGACCCGGATGCGCTTGGTCTGCATCGCGAAATACAGGTCCAGCAGGACCGGGTTGTTGGAAACCTCGAACCCCTCGATGTGGAAATGATGTTCGGTGAAGCTGACCGAGTCGTAGCCCAGATCGTCCGCCAGCCTGATCTGTTCGGACAGTTCAGCCAGCATCCGCTGGTAAAGCTCCGGCCGCATGCCCGCCATACCGGTCTCAATCTCGGCGCGGCTGCCAATGCTTGGCAGATAAAACAGGGATGCCTTCACGTCTTTGATCTCCTTGGGACGTCTACAGGATCGATTCTGGCTCTTTTGTCAGCGCAGGGCTAGGCTTCGGCCGCACCGCGCGGGCTGCGCGGCATCATCAGGACGGGGACGCTCAATGCTGAAACAATCCATACAGTCGAGCCTGCGCAAAGGCTTGTTGGGAGCCGCCGCAACGCTCGCCATTGCGCTGACCAGCGCGGCGCAGGCGCAGATCCATATTGCCACCGCCGGCCCGATCACCGGCGAATACGCCGCTTTCGGGGAGCAGATGAAGACCGGCGCCGAACAGGCCGTTGCCGACCTGAACAAGGCCGGCGGGGTGTTGGGTCAGCAGCTTGTGCTGGACATCGGCGACGATGCCTGCGATCCCAAACAGGCGGTTTCGGTTGCCAACCAGTTGGCGTCCAAGCGGGTCAAGCTGGTGGCCGGGCATTATTGTTCGGGGAGCTCGATCCCGGCGAGCAAAGTGTACGCCGAGGAAGGCATCCTGCAGATCTCGCCTGCCTCAACCAATCCGAAATACACCGATGAGGGAAGCTGGAACACGTTCCGCGTATGCGGTCGCGATGACGCCCAGGGCAAGGTCGCCGGCGATTATCTCGCCAGCCACTTCAAGAGCGAGAAGATCGCGATCCTGAACGACAACTCAGCTTACGGCAAAGGCCTGGCGGATGAAACGCAGAAGGCACTGCACGCGGCCGGTGGCCAGGAAGTGCTGGCGACCGCCTATACGCCGGGTGAGAAGGATTATTCGTCGCTTGTGAGCCGGCTGAAGCAGGCTGGCGTCACGGTGATCTATGTCGGCGGTTACCACACCGAGGCCGGCCTGATCATCCGCCAGGCCAAGGAGCAGGGGCTGAAAGCGACATTGGTCGGGGGTGATGCACTGGTGACCAAGGAGTTCTGGCAGATCGCCGGCGAGTCCGGGGCCGGAACGATGATGACCTTTCCGCCCGATCCGCGCCTGATGAAGACGGCGACGGATGTGGTGAAGGAGTTCAAGGCGAAGAAGGTCGATCCGGAGGGCTACGTCCTCTACACCTACGCCGCGATCCAGGTATGGGCCGACGCGGTGAAGAAGGCCGGCAGCACCGACCCGAAAAAGGTCGCCGCGGCGCTGAAGGCATCCGGCAATTGGCCGACGGTTCTTGGTCCGGTCAGCTTCGACAAAAAGGGTGACACGACCGGCGGCGGCTACGTGTTCTATGTCTGGAAGGATGGCTCCTACGCCGAAATGTAGGATACTGTATTGCGTGGGTGGTGGCGCATAGCCGCCACCGCGCTTTCGATGGTGGTTTTGTCCTCATCGTCATGGCCGGGCGTGTCCCGGCCATGACGATCGAGTGCAGGCGGTCAGACCCGCTGCACCCCGGGCAGTATCCGCGCGGCGTTGTCGCGCTCGATACCGCGCAGCACCGTCCCGTTGAAGCGCTGCGCCAGGCCGTTCACATGCTCCGCCGACGTCCGGTACGGAAAGTCCGACCCGAACACGATCTGCGATGTCGGCACCAACTTTGCCAGCGCCTCGATCGTGACCGCGTTCGAAACCTGAGCCGTGTCGTAGAAGAACCGGTTCAGCTCCTGGTCTACCTGGGCCCGAGTGACCTTTCCGGCATACGGCGGCGTCGTCACCATCTGAATCTGCAAACGCTCGGCCACTGCCGTCAGCACTCCACCGCCGTGGGAGAAGATGAAGTCGATATTGGCATAGCGCCGCGAGGCACCCGAAAAGATCAGGTTGACGATCGTGCGCGTAGTGTCCGCGCCATAATCCACCGAGGCGTCCGGCACGCCGCGAACCAGGTTGACGCAGCAGTTCGGCCCCGTCGGATGCGTGTAGACGACAGCCTTGCGCCGGTTCAGCTCGTCGAACACCGGCTGGAATTCGCTGTAACCGAGCCACTTGTCGCCGTAGCTGGTCATCATGCCGATGCCGTCGGCGTGCAAGGTATCGAGCGCGTAGGCGATTTCCTTCAAGCTTTCATCGACGTACGGCATTGGCAGCATCGCGAACACGCCGAAGCGGCCAGGGTGGTCGTTAGCGACCTTGCGGGCGTACTCGTTCGACTCCCGCGCGATCCGTGCCGCGTCGGCGGCCGGCAGGAACCCGAGCTGCGGTGTCGTCGGGCTGGTCATGGCGGTGGCGACGCCGCCTTTGTCCATATCCTCGAGCGATTTCTCCGGTGACCAGTTGACCATCGGCGGATTGTCCAGCTTCGCTGTCTTCACTGCCTCCAGCCAGGTCGGCGGTGTGATGTGATGATGCACATCGATCCGAAACGGCTTGTCCGCGGCGGTCGCCGACCCAATTAGGCCCGGTCTGAATAGCCCCGCCGCGGTCAGTGCCGAAGCCCCGGTCAGCAGTCCGCGCCGGCCCAGAACGCCCACGTCACAGCAGGCACAGCCATCAGCCATCTTCGTTTTCCCCAATTGCCGCCAGAGGTTGATCCTCTGGTCAGGCCAGTTATTGCTGTCCGGCCACCGTGTGGTAGCCACGCCCGTAGTAGATCAGGCCTTCATGCGCCGATCCGGTCCGCACAGCCTCAACCGAGCAAATGAATATGTCGTGGGTGCCGACCTCGACCACCTGGTTGATCCGGCAATCGAACACCACCACGGCCTGGTCCAGCACCGGCGCGCCGGTTTCCAACGTGTGCCAGGCATAGCCGTCGAACCGCTCGTTCATCTTGTGCTGGGTCATACCGGCGAACACCGGCGACAGACCCTCCTGCGCCGGGGTCAGCGTGTTGACGCACAGCACGCCGTTCTGCCGCATCGCCGGATACGAATCGTTCGTGCGGTTGGCACATACCAGCAAGGTGGGGGGCGTATCGGTCACGCTGGTGACCGCACTGGCGGTGAAGCCGGCTCGACCGCCCGGACCGTCCGTGGTGATGACATTCACCGCGGCCCCCAGACGGGCCATTGCCTCACGGTAGGCTTGCTTCTCCACGGGCACCGCACGCCTCCTCCACTGGTCCAGAATCGAGTATGCAACAGGTGCCGGGCGGTGGCCAGACAACGGCGGGTGTGAACCGGCCATGGAAATGACACGGACAGCCGGGTAAAGGAATGAACATGCGGTTCTTGCTCATGCTTCTGCCCCTGCTGCTCGTTGCTGGCACGGCCTGGTCGGAGCAGATCAGCCTGCGACCGCCCGGCACGGCGGTAGAGCTGCGGACCTATGGATTTGGCCTGATCCCGTTTGATGGAAACTTCACCCGGTTTCACGGCCTGATGCGCTACGATCCTGCCAACCCGGACGCATGCCAGGTCATGCTGGAGATAGAGGCGGACAGTTTGGCGATGGATAACGGAACAATCCGCGATCGGATCATGGGACCCGACATGATGGACGTGGCACAATTTCCAGCTTTGGCGTTCCATGGCACCTGCGGCGGCCGCACGGTTGCCGGTGAGCTGACGATGCACGGCCAGACCCATCCGGTCACCATGGACTACACAAGATCGGCGGGAACGGTGATCGCGACCGGCCATCTGCGGCGAGCTGACTGGGGTATCACGGGAAGTCCCCTGATCGGTGGATCGATCATTCGCATCCGCGTGGTGCTGCCCGACCCCGCCGGCCCGCGGCATACCTGATGCGGCTGCCTAGCGCCCTGGTGCCACTGCGCAACGGCACCTTCCGTCATCTATGGATCGCCAGCGTCATCGGCTGGCTCGGCACCTGGCTGCAGAACACCGGCGCCGGCTGGCTGATGACCACGCTGGCACCCGAACCGCTTATCGTCGCGCTGGTGCAGGCCGCAACGATCATGCCTGTTTTCCTGCTGGCACTGCCCGGCGGTGCGCTCGCCGATATCGTCGATCGCCGGATCTTCCTGCTGGGCACACAGATCTGGACGATCCTGGCGGCGACCCTGCTCGCCATCCTGACCCTGTGCGGCGTCATGACCGCGGCGTGGCTGCTGGTGCTGACCTTCGCGATCGGCATCGGGTCCGCCCTGACCGCACCGGCCTGGAGTGCGATCGTCCCGGAACTGGTCCCGCGCGAGGATATGGTCCAGGCCATCGCGCTGAACGGCATCGGCTACAACCTGACCCGAGCCGTCGGGCCGGCGATCGCGGGGTTCCTGATCCTGCTTGGCGGTTCCAGCCTGGCGTTCTCGATGTACGCGATTTCGATCCTGGCGGTGATCAGCGCGTTGTTCTCCTGGCGCCGGAACCGTCGCTTCACCGGGCTGCCGAGGGAACATTTCGTTTCCGCCATGCGGGCCGGCATGCGCTTCGTCCGCAATACGCCGGCGATCCAGGCGGCGATGATCCGCACGGCATCATATTCAATCCCTGCGTCCGCGCCTTGGGCGCTGCTGCCGTTATATGTGAGGCATGACCTCGGGCTTGGCCCGGGGATGTACGGCTTGATCCTGGGCATGATGGGGGTCGGCGGCGTTACCTCCGGCATGCTGTTGCCGGTGGTCCGAGCCAGGCTGTCGCGCGGCGCCACCGTGGTTCTCTGCACGCTGCTGTCGTGCGCTGGCATGGCGGTTGTCGCGGGTTTCCGGCATTGGATCCCGGCGGCTTTCGGCATGCTGCTGTTTGGCCTGGGATGGACGTCGGCTTTCGCCACGATCCAGGCCGCGGCGCAGCTTGTCTGTCCGCCTTGGGTGCGGGCTCGCGCCTTGTCGCTGTATCAGCTCGCGCAGAACGGCGCGCTGACGGTCGGATCGATTGCGTGGGGCGTGCTGGGCGGTGAGATTGGCATCGCGTACACGTTCATGGCCGCGTCCATCCTGGGCCTGGTGCTGATGGTCATCGCCCGCGCTTTCAGCATCGAGGCGATTGTCCGCGCCGCTTCGCCCGAAGCCGAACAGGCCGCCTTGCTGCCAGAAGCCCCGGCGCGCGAGTTCGTCCCACTGCTGCGCAGCGCGCGTGGACGGATCATGGAGATGGCGTACTACCGCGTCGAACCGCTGCAGCGAATCGCGTTTCTGAAGCTGATGAACGAACTCCGTCATGTTCGCGGCAGAGCGGGAGCGGTGTTTTGGCGGGTGTACGAGGATGTCGCTCACCCCGAAGGCTGGGTGGAGGTCTGGACAATGGAAAGCTGGACCGAGCACCTGCGGGAAGCAATACGGCTGTCGGAGGATGACAAGCGGTTGCTGGCCGCGGTCTGTGTTTTTCAGCACGAAGCGCACCGGCCGTCCCGCTATCTGGCGGTGGACCCGCACGAATATCTCCATGCTCATCCAATCAATCCTCCGGGGCGTGACCAGCTGCCGGTCGAGGTCTCACCGAGGCCCTGAGGCACGCTTGAACTAATTGTGAGGCGCGATCGGTTGGATGTACTGGCGCACCATATCGGCGCAGTTGCTTAGAGCAACATCAGCCTGACTGGAACAGTCCGGCTGATAGATTTGCCCGTGAAAACAATGGTCCAGAGCATGCTCTAGAATCACATTTATTATTCACACGAAGGAGACACGCGTGAAAAAGAATCACCCCACCAAGAACAACCTGAAATCCAACGCGAAATCGGTTGCGATCGAACTGCTGAATGCCAGGGTCGCCGATTGCATCGACCTCGCGTTGCTGACCAAGCAGGCGCATTGGAACCTGAAGGGGCGGCAGTTTATCGGCGTCCACGAAATGCTGGATGGTTTCCGCACTCAGGTGGACGAGTTTGTCGATACGATGGCCGAGCGTGTCGCCCAGTTGGGCGGGACGGCCCTGGGCACGACGCAGACCACGGCCAAAGCGACGACCCTGCCGCCCTATCCTACCGACATCTATGCGATTCCAGACCATCTGAGTGCCTTGATCGATCGTTACGGCAAGGCGGCCAATAACGTACGGGAATGCATCGACCAGGCAGATGAGGCGGGTGACGCTGACACCGCGGATGTCTTCACGGAAGTGTCCCGCGGTCTCGATAAGGCGTTGTGGTTTCTGGAAGCCCACGTTCAGGAATAGGC
>JAQGHW010000060.1 GCA_028291505.1 Rhodopila sp.
GAGGCTTCGAGCGCGCGCAGCGCCTCGCGCACCGCGGCGCGGCCCACGCCAAGCCGTTCCGCCAGTTCGCGTTCCGCCGGTAGTTTGTCGCCTGGCCGGAGGAAGCCGCTTGCAATCTGGTGCCTGACATCGTCACACACCAACTCAAACAATCTCGGCCGTGTTGCAGATACCGTCGCGCCCAAACCACCACCTCAAACCGTCCGCGGATTGCCCATCTTATAACCCTACAACGTATGCACTGAAGCTCGGCCTGAATAATTGGGCCATTCTCTTGACTCGTGTAAATGGTCCGGCCAAACCAGTGTCGGCCGACGTTGAGCAGCACACGCCCGAAGGGGATGGACGACAGCGATCAAGCAGGCGGCCACACCGCGCTCGACAGGATCAATAGAAACGATCGATCGCGAACAGGGAGGGAGTTGTCATGGGCCAAGGCTTGTTCGAGGGGCTGAAGGTCATTGACTGCGCCAGTTTCGTCGCTGCGCCGGCCGCTGCGACACTGATGGCCGATTTCGGCGCCGACGTCATCAAGTTGGAACCGCCGGAAGGTGACGCCTATCGCTGGAGCTATCGGGTTCCCGGGCAGCCGCTGCCCGAGCACAACCACTTCTGGATCATCGGATCACGCAACAAACGCGGCCTGGCGCTTGACCTCAAGACCGCACAGGGATTGCGGATCCTGCAACGGTTGCTGGACACCGCCGATGTCTTCATTACCAGCTTCCCGCTCTCGGTGCGGCAGCGTTTGAAGATCAGCTATCGGGATGTATCTCCCGAGCGTCCGCGCCTGATCTATGCATCGTTCACCGCCTATGGCGAGACTGGACCCGAGGTCGACAAAGCGGGGTTCGACACCACCAGCTACTGGGCGCGTTCCGGCCTCATGGACCTGATGCGTGCGGACCAAGGCGCGGAACCGCTTCGCCCAATCAGCGGCACGGGGGACAACCCTGCCGGGGTAACGCTCTACGGCGCCATCGTCAGCGCACTGTATCGACGCGAGCGCACCGGCCTCGGCGGCCAGGTCAGCTCCTCGCTGCTGGCAGGTGGGCTCTGGGCCAATTCCCTCATGGTGCAGGCAAAGCTGTGCGGCACTCCAATTCCGCCACGCCGGCCGCGGGATCAGGTCGCCAACGCCTGCGTCAATATCTACCGGTGCCGCGACGGACGATGGCTCAGTCTGATGATCCTCAACGAGGATCGCCGGTTTGGCCCGCTCCTTGGCGTCATGGGACGGGAGGATCTGACGGGTGACCCCCGCTTTGCGACAATTGAAGCTCGCCGCAGCAACGCCCCGGCTTTGGTCGCGATCTTCGACAAGGAGTTTATCGCTCGGGATCTCATGGATTGGCGTGGTGCGCTGGATGCGGCCGGCATCACCTTCGATGTCGTCGGCACCCTGGACGATATCCCCAACGACCAGCAGATGCGAGCAACCGGGGCCTTGGTGCCCCTGGCGCACGAGCCGGATCTGTTGACGGTCAATAGCCCGTTCGAGCTGAGTGGCGTCGAGAAGACTCCGCCAGGTCCTGCCCCGGACCTCGGCCAGCACAGCGAGGAGGTGCTGCGCGAGATCGGCTTCGAGCAGACCGAGATCGATCAGCTGCGACAGTCCGGCGTGATTGCGTGATCCGGGGTCTAAATAGAAACCGCCCCATGGGTTGTCCGCCGTTCAGAGGGATTCATGGTTCGTTAACACCCGCGGCGTAAGATTTTCGCGCCCCGTCAGGCGTCGGCACGGACGCCAAGGCAGGCTTTTTAAGGCGGATGAGCGGGATGAAGATGGATGAACGGGATGCGCGGTTGTTGCTGCCGGTGACCGAGCGGATCATCGGGTGCGCTTTCAGGGTTGCCAATGCGCTCGGTCATGGGTTCGTTGAAAAGGTCTATGAGAATGCGCTTGCCCACGAAATGCGAAAGTGTGGGCTCGGCGCTGTCCAGCAGCGAAAAATCGTGGTCTTTTACGACGACGTGATCGTTGGCGAATTTACCGCTGACCTCCTGGTCGAGGACCAGGTCATCGTCGAACTCAAGGTGGTCGGCGCGCTGAGCGACGTGCATGTCCCGCAATGCCGAAACTACTTGCGGGCGACGGGCAAACCCCTATGCCTGTTAATCAACTTCGGCCAACCCAAAGTCGAAATCCGCCGCATCACCCCCTCCTTCGCGTGTGCGCTCGCCCAGACCTGATCGCGAGAACCATCTCCTTCATCCCTACTTATCTCGCTCATCCGCCTTAAAAAAGGAGCTCCCGCTGGCCGGGTTTCATTCACGGCGGGTCGGCCATTCCGGTGGAAACTGATACCCAACATCCAAGCGGATGAGAACTATCACGGTCGAACCGGAGACACTCGTCACCTGGGACTCAGGCGGCTTCCGCCTCGAGCATGCCAATGACCGCTTCCCGTTGCTCGGCCGGCAGCCCGAGCAGAGCAGCGTTTGATCTCGCCCGCTTGTAGAAGAGGTGGTTCTTCATCTCCCAGGTAAAGCCGATCGCGCCGAAGATCTGGATGTTGCGGTAAGTCGCCGCCCGATAGGCTTCGCTGGCGTAGCTCTGCGCCATCGCCGCCGCCAGCGGCGCGCGGGCGTCGTTCTCGCTCAGCGCCCAGGCGGCGTAATGCACCGCGGCGGTGGCACATTCCGCCTGCCCCGCAAGCTCCGCCAGCTGATGCTTGATTGCCTGGAAGGACCCGATCGGGCGGCCAAACGCAACACGTTGCTTGGCGTACTCCACAGCGTCCGCCAGTGCCGCATGGGTGCCAGCGGCACTCTCCGCTGCCAACACCAAATAGAGCCGGTCGCGAACCCACGGCCAGACTTGATCGTCGCTGTTGACTAACAATGCACCGTTTGCGTCCTTGAGATGTACCGAGCAGACCTGCCGCGTGATGTCGCGCCAGTCCAGCTGCACGACGTCGACACAAGCCGCATGGCGATCCACCACGAAGAACTTGGCGACGCCGTCGAGCTTCGCGGACACGACCAGCTGGTCAGCAGAAAGTGCGTCGACGACGTACCATTTCTCGCCGGTCAGGCGATATCCGGTGCCGTTCCGGCTGGCGATTACCGCCGAACCGGGATAGTTGCCATCCGCGTCCGCGACCGCCAGCGCGAGCTTCCACTCGCCGGCCACGACCCGGCTCAACAGTTGCGACTTCTGATCTTCCGAACCGGCCTTGAGGATCGACCAGGTGCCGGCAAGCGTGCCGAAGAAGGGGGCGGGAGCCAGCGTCCGCCCCACCTCGCCGACGATCATGACGAGGTCGATATAGGTCATGCCGAGGCCACCATAGCTCTCGGGGATGATCAGGGAAGGCCATCCGAGCTCGGCGATCTTGGCCCACAATTCGTCATAGGCCGCCTGGTCCGGCTTCGATCCAGGGACCAGTAGAGGTGCGAGATTCACTTCCGCGTCAAGGAAGCTCCGCGCAACGTCGCGCAATGCAACATGGTCGTTGCTGAGCGAAAAGTCCACGATCTGTCTCCTTCCAGGCTGCTCAGGCGGCCTTGAACTGCTTGCCGACCTGGTTGTACGGCGTGCCCGCGGTCGGGTCGGTGTCGCGGGGCAGTCCCAGGACCCGTTCGGCGATAGTGTTCTTGAGGATTTCCTGGGTGCCGACGCCAAGTGTCGCGGCCGAGCTGAACCAGTACGCATAGTCCCAGTCGCCAAACAGGCCGTAATTTTTGTCCGGCAGCGGCAGCACGTCCTTGTTTTTGATCATGCCGGCAACGCCCTGGCTGCGCTTCGCCAGGTCGCTCATGCGCTGGACGTGCGGGGATGCCATCATCTTGCCGATATTGCCTTCAAGGCCAGCAGGCTTGCCGTTGATCTTGTTGCTCAGGTGACGAAAGG
>JAQGHW010000584.1 GCA_028291505.1 Rhodopila sp.
CGGGTTAGAAGGTAACTACGGACAGTGTAATTGACCTATCTGTATTTTAGTTGACGGATGTGGGAACGAGGTTGGTCAATAGCGTACTGAAATGCAAGGTAAAAAGGACGAAGCCGCTTTGTCAGCCGGACTGTTCCAGTCAGGCTGATGTTGCTCTAGATCGCCGTAGCCAACCGAACGGATAGCTCGCGTGCCATCATCAGTCCCAGGGTGCCAGGGCGATCGCTGAATTCCTTCATGGCCCGGTAGGGGACCGCCGTAACCTCCGCGATGAAATTGATCTTTCGGGCGACATCAAGGGCGCTGAAGCGACCAGCATTTGGCTGTCGCTCGAACAGAGATACCACCGATTGCATCGTACGTTGCGGGATAACAGCCAGAACCCTGTGATGCTCCGGAGTGATGTCGCCGATGGTCAGTACGCGAGACAGGTTGTCGGGCGGGGCTTCCGCCAGATTCCGCGCCTGGGGAGGCGTAGCGGTCAACTCGCTGGCCTGAAAATCCAACTCAACGCCATTTGCCTGCACGAAATAAACCGTGTCGCCGTCGCACTCCAGAACCTTGCCGCTGTGTTTCCTGGTCTTGTGATAGACCGTCTGTCCGACCGAAAACATTGGCTTTCTCTCCTGCATAACCGGTCGAGATGGCGAAAACAGCTGCCCGTGACACTTTCCACTAGGTGGGCTGAGGCCCGTCGTACCCTTCGATGATCAGCAAATCGGCCTCTGACCGGTCCTTCCGCAATGCCTTCGCTGACGCGTATTCGGCGGAGTAGTAGCACGCGACGGCGGTCTCGTAGTCCTTGAACTCGAGTACGACGTTGCGCGATCGAGCGGTACCTTCCGGCGCCTCGAAACGGCCGCCACGAACGATGAACTTCGCGCCGTACTTTTGGAACGCGACCGCGTTGGCCGCGACATACTCTTGGTATCCCGTCGGATCGCTTACATCGACCCGTGCCACCCAGTAGCCTTTCGCCATGACATTACCCTTTCATCTATCATACGGATGCGGCCGGTCGCCAAGCAGGTTCGCCAGCACTGGTTCCATCGCCTTTGCCATCAGTGCCTGTCCTTCAGCGGACGGATGCAGCGGCGGGTCCGGCGGCGTCAGCATTGGATCGAGGAACAGGCGCCGGTTCAGCACGCCGTTGCGCATGAACAGCGCCGTCAGGTCGAGGAACGATACCGATCGGCTATCCTTATACCTACCTTCAAGCGCGTGGTTGATCTGCTCAGTCGTCTCCGTGATCCATGCCGATCGTTCGGAGGGCAGCACCCCCAGCAGGAGGATTTTTGTCCCTGGCAGCCGCGTGTGCAGCTCGTTGATAATGGCATCGATCCCGGTCACCGTGTCTCCGGCTGACCAATGCACCCTCCCCAGGTTGTTCGCCCCGATCAACATCACGGCTGCTTTGGGGGCAATGCCTGAAGTCTCACCGTTGCGGATGCGCCAGAGCAGGCTGGCGGTGGTGTCGCCCTTGAACCCGAGGTTGACAGCATGACGGTCGCCATAGAACTGATGCCAAATCGGGGCGAAATTCTGCCACTCGGGTGGCCCGGATCGCTCCCAGTTTTCCGTGATCGAGTCGCCCAGGAAAATCAAGTCCGGTTTTGCTTGTGCCAGTTCACGGAGCTTTGCCTCATGCCGTTGCCGCCACCAGGATAGGTCGGTTCGCGCAATCGGTATGGCTGCCAGGATGGTGCGTGCGTCGACAATCGGCGGACAGGCCACCGCAAAGGCCATGCAAAGGAAAATCCAGCGCCGAAATGCCATTTCTCAAATTGTTCCCTTTGCGCGTCGTCCGGATGGTGGCCGAAACGTGTGGGACCAATATCACGGAACCCAATCCGCGCGATGAATTGCGGTCGCGTTGCGATTGACGCAGCTTCGCGGTGCCGACGCCGGCAGAGCGTCAGATCGCAAGATGATGGCGGTTCCAGGGGTGTCGTGCGCCGTTCAACCCACGCGGATGCAGCAGCGGCAAGATCAGGGTGATACCGATGCCCCACACGAAGCAAGCGACGGCAGAGCGGACCATCGCTGCTGTTTGCCAGCCGAATGCCACCGGGTGTCCGGCGATCGGACGGACGACAAACCAGCTCATCAACATCGCGAAGAGGCCGGCTAGCAATGCCTTGACCAGAATCGGGGCCGGCAAACGGGGTGCGAGCAGGCCGAACGCTCCGCCGTAGACCGCGCCCCAAAAGGTGATGCTGACCACCATTGGCGCATTGAAAGGCGGCACGACAGCGACGCGGAAGGCCGCCTGCGGCGCAAGGCCGAACCAGAAGAAAAATTGTAATACGGTCTGATGAAATACCAACACGGCAATTGCGCCGGCGATGCAGCCTAGGAAAATCGGTTTAGGTGAGGGAAACATAGCGTTCGTCCGCGAGAGGTCACAGGTCTGCACGCATCTTCACCCGCGCGCCAGTTCCGTCAATCCTGCACTGCACCAATTGCATAACGACGCCGCAACTTTGGCGAGCACGCCGGATTACTGGGATCCGCTGTCCTGGTCCTGAGCGTTCGCCGCCATGCGTTGCAGGCTGCCCGATTGAAAGATTCTTCTAGACAGGCCGTCGATCGGCGCCTATATGCGCGCCTCTTTTGGAACGCGGGAGACCGTAGGCCGCCCCGTGGCGGGTTGGGTCGTATGCACCGCGGTCCCTTGGATAAGGACCAGGGATCACATGGCGAAGAAGATCGTCGGCTACATCAAGCTGCAAATTCCGGCTGGCAAGGCCAACCCGTCGCCCCCTGTCGGGCCGGCGCTGGGTCAGCGTGGCCTGAACATCATGGCTTTTGTCAAGGAATTCAATGCCAAGACCCAGGCCATGGAGCCTGGGATGCCAATACCGGTGGTCATCACGGCGTTTGCAGACCGCAGCTTCACCTTCATCATGAAGACGCCGCCGAACACCTACTTCCTCAAGAAGGCCGCCGGGATCACCAAAGGCAGCCAGACTGTTGGCAAGGGCGCTTCGGCTGGCCGGGTGACGACCACACAGCTGCGTGAAATCGCCGAGATCAAGATGGTGGACATGAACGCCAACGACATCGATGGCGCGGTTCGCATGTTGACCGGCTCCGCCCGTTCGATGGGCCTCACCGTGGTGGAGGGTTGAGCCATGGCCAAGAACAAGCGCCTCGCCGCGGCCGAGAAGGCAGTTGACAGCAGCAAGGCCTACCCACTGGCTGATGCCATTGCGCTGGTGAAGTCGATTTCGAAGGCAAAGTTTGACGAAACCGTTGAGATGTCGATGAACCTTGGCATCGACCCAAGGCACGCCGACCAAATGGTTCGCGGCCTGACCAGTCTGCCCAACGGCACTGGCAAGACCGTCCGCGTGGGCGTGTTCGCCCGCGGCGCAAAGGCGGATGAGGCTCTGGCGGCTGGCGCCGACGTGGTGGGTGCCGACGACCTGATGGAGAAAGTGCAGGCCGGCGAGATCAACTTCGACCGCTGCATCGCGACCCCGGACATGATGGGCATCGTGGGGCGGCTGGGTAAGATCCTCGGCCCCCGCGGCCTGATGCCGAATCCGCGCCTGGGGACTGTCACCATGGATGTTAAAGGCGCGGTTACCGCGGCCAAGGGCGGTCAGGTCGAGTTTCGCGCCGAGAAGGCCGGCATTATTCACGCCGGCATCGGTAAGGTGTCCTTCGAAGCGGACAAGCTATTGGAGAATGCCCGCGCGCTCGCCGACGCGATTGTCAAGGCAAAGCCAACGGGCGCCAAGGGCACCTATGTGCAGAAAGTTTCGGTCAGTTCAACCATGGGACCCGGCGTGCGGGTCGACGTGAGTTCGCTGACTGCGTGATACGCCGGCCCTTCGGGGCCGGTGGGCAGGGAGGGCATCAGCCTTCCCGAACCTGTCCAAGACCGCACGTCTCTTGGTTCCGGTTCGCCGGGCCAGATTTAATGGACTCCCGAGTCCGCGCGCGGGAGATGGGGAAGCCAGAAATTCCGGGGCATCGTCCCGTGGGTCTTTGGTGGTTCCAGGACAGGCGAACCGGATCGTTCGGCGCAAGCCGGGCGGTTCTTGGGCAACCTGGTCTACCGGTCCGCACGTCGCGGGACGGTGGATCGAATGGAGACGAAACGTGGACCGTACGGAGAAGCGCGAGTTCGTCACCGGGCTCCATGAGGCGCTGGTCGCCACTTCGATGATTGTCGTGACCCGAAATTCCGGTCTGACGGTCGCCGAGGTGACCGACCTGAGGCGCAAGATGGGTGCCGCGGGGGCAACTTTTAAAGTCGCGAAGAACCGGCTGACCAACCTCGCTCTGGATGGGACCCAATTCGACAGCCTCAAGTCACTGCTGAAGGGACCGATCGCGCTTGCGTGGTCGACCGACCCGGTGGCCGTGGCGAAGACCGCTGTCGAGTTCGCCAAGACCAATGAGAAGTTCGTCGTCGTCGGTGGCGCGCTTGGGACTCAGACGCTGAATGCGGATGGGATCAAAGCGCTCGCCGACCTGCCGAGCCTGAACGAGCTGCGCGCAAGCCTGGTGGGGATGATCTCGACCCCTGCCACGCGGATCGCCGGCATCCTGCAGGCACCGGCTGGACAACTCGCTCGGGTCTTCGGGGCCTACGCCAAGAGGGATGAGGTCGAAGCCGAGGCCGCTTAGGGCTGCCCGCGACGCATACCTGACCGCTGGCCGGCGCAACCGGCTTGCAAGGAACCAACCGAAGTCTAGATAATAGGAACACACGACATGGCCGATCTACAAAACCTGGTTGAAGAGCTGTCCAAATTGACGGTTCTTGAAGCCGCTGAGCTGTCCAAACTTCTCGAGGAGAAGTGGGGCGTGTCAGCGGCTGCGCCGGTTGCCGCTGCTGCCGCCCCGGCCGCCGCCGCCGCCGCCCCGGTCGAGGAGCAGACGGAGTTTACGGTCATTCTGGCGAAAACCGGTGACAAGAAGATCAACGTCATCAAGGAAGTCCGCACGATCACGGGCCTTGGTCTGAAGGAAGCCAAGGATCTGGTCGAAGCCGCGCCGAAGGCGGTGAAGGAAGGCGTCGGCAAGGACGAGGTCGCCAAGATCAAGAAGATGCTGGAAGATGCCGGTGCCACGGTGGAGGTGAAGTAACGCTTCCCTCCTGGATTTTGCTTCGGCCTGGCGTCTCCGCCGAGACGTCGTGGCCTTCGAACTGGGGGCGGGTGGAAATCAGCCGATTTCCGCCCGCGTACCTGTTTCGGCGGAAAATTTATCCGTACCTCCGGTTTGACCGGCGGTACGTGAGGTCAGGTTAACGGTAAGGTGGGTCATTGATGAACGCGATCACACGGTCCTTTACTGGGCGTAAGCGTATCCGCAAGAGCTTCGGCCGGATACCCGAAGTGGCTCCGATGCCAAACCTGATCGATGTACAGCGCGCCAGCTATGAGGCGTTCCTGCAGATGGTTGTTCGCCCGGACAGCCGTACCCAGTCTGGGCTTCAGGAAGTGTTCAAATCTGTGTTCCCGATTGACGACTTCGCGGGTCGCGGGCGGCTGGAGTTCGTCTACTACGAGCTGGAGGAGCCGAAATACGACGTTGAGGAGTGCATTCAGCGCGGCATGACCTTTGCCGCTCCGCTAAAAGTGATCCTACGCCTGATCGTATGGGACGTGGATGAGGACACTGGTGCCCGCTCGATCCGCGACATCAAGGAGCAACCCGTCTATATGGGCGACATGCCGCTGATGACCGACAACGGCACGTTCATCATCAACGGAACCGAGCGCGTGATCGTGTCGCAGATGCACCGTTCACCAGGTGTGTTCTTCGATCACGACAAGGGCAAGACCCACTCGTCCGGTAAGTACCTGTTCGCCGCTCGGGTGATTCCGTATCGCGGCTCGTGGCTCGATTTCGAGTTCGACAGCAAGGATCTGGTGTACGTGCGCATCGACCGGAAGCGGAAGCTGCCGGTGACGACCCTCCTGTACGCGCTGGAAAGCGCCGCGACCCAACAGTTGCGTGCCGCCCGCGAGGCAAAGGGCGAGACTCTTGACCCGAGCGAAATCCGCGGCATGGACCAGGAGGAGATCCTCTCCCACTTCTATGGCAAGGTGGTGTTCGACCACACGCCGAAGGGTTGGGCGCGACCGTTCGACCCCGATGCGTTCCGTGGCGTCAAACTGCTTGAGCCTCTGATCGACGCCGCCACCGGTGAGGTCGTGGCCGAAGCCGAGGCGAAGTTGACCGCCCGGCAGGCGCGCCGCATCGCCGAGAAGACCAAGGAGGTGCTTGTCGGCCGCGCCGATCTGCTTGGCCGCTATATGGCGGAGGACCTCGTCAACGAGGAGACCGGCGAAATCTTTGCCGAGGCGGGTGAGGAACTTGCCGAAGCGAGGCTCGCTGCGCTGGAAGAAGCCGGTATCACCAGCCTGCCGACGCTTGCGGTGGACCAGTCGAACGGCCCATGGATCCGCAACACGCTGGCGGTGGACAAGAACACCAGCCGCGACGATGCGCTGATCGACATCTACCGCGTGATGCGCCCCGGTGAGCCGCCGACCCCGGAAACCGCCGAGGCGCTGTTCCGCGGGCTGTTCTTCGATGGCGATCGCTACGACCTGTCCGCTGTTGGACGGGTGAAGATGAATATGCGGTTGAACATCGACGATGCGCCCGACACGCAGCGCGTGCTGCGCAAGGATGACCTGCTGAAGACCGTCAAGACGCTGTGCGACCTGAAAGACGGCCGCGGCCAGATCGACGACATCGACAACCTCGGCAATCGCCGGGTGCGTTCTGTCGGCGAGCTGATGGAGAACCAGTACCGCATCGGC
>JAQGHW010000612.1 GCA_028291505.1 Rhodopila sp.
GCGCCACAATTTGCGGGAGGAAGGCACAGCCATCGTGCGGTGACCACGCTCGCCCTGAAAGACATGCATGACCTTGCGGACGCGATCGAGTGTACGCCCTGCGTTTTTGGCCTTGCCGTTCCAGATCGGCCAGTGCAGGCGTTCGACCTCCGGGTGTCACTCTGTCGTTTGAAGGGTCCTCCTCAATCTCCGTGCAAACCGATGGGTCACTCTGGGTTTAAACCACTGTAAATGCTCATTGAATCAGCATATGTTGGATGATTCCATGACGACCGCGCAACGCCTAAGCCCGAAGACCAGATAATCTAGCGAGTTCAGCATCTTGACCAACGAAGGCCGCGCAAGCTTGCACGGAGATTGAGGAGGACCCATTTTTCTTAAGCGCGCACGCCTGAACGAAGTGCTTGTCATGGCGAATCCCGCCCTGCGCGACCGGGCCGCCGCCGGACTGGCTGCCGCGACGCGCGCCGGACGTTCAGCGTTGGAGCTGGGACTATGACAATTCTCGATGCTCAACACGACCTGCCTGCGTTCCGGCAGGAAATTCGCGACTGGTTGGCCGAGGTGGTGCCGGCCGACTGGAAGGCCCGCATGGCACGGGCCTCCAATGAGGAGTTCATCGCCTTCCAACGCTGGTGGATGGCGGAGCGGAGCAAGGTTGGCCTCGCCATTCCGCACTGGCCGAAGGAGTACGGCGGCGCCGGGCTGACGTTACGGCATCTGATCGTCATCGCCGATGAGATGGCCCGGGCGGATGCACCGCCGGCACGCATGTTCACCATTTCGCTGATCCATCTTCCCGGCACGCTGTTCCCGCACGGGACGGAGGCGCAGAAGCGCCGCTTTCTGGCCGGCGTGGCCGAGGGCGATGTCTGGTGCCAGGGGTTCTCGGAGCCGAACTCTGGATCCGACCTCGCGTCGTTGCGTTGCCGGGCGATTCGGGATGGCGATCATTACGTGATCAACGGGCAGAAGATCTGGTCGTCGTATTCGATGTACGCCGACTACTGTATCTTGCTGACTCGGACCGATCCGGATGCGCAAAAGCACCGCGGCATCACCTATTTCATCATGGATATGCGGTCTCCCGGCGTCGAGGTGCGGCCGATCCGGCAGGCTAACGGCCGCTCCGAGTTCGGCGAGATCTTCCTGACGAATGTCCGGATCCCCGCCGAGAACATGATCGGGCGCGAGAACAACGGCTGGCGGGTCGCGCAGGCGACCCTGGCCTCGGAACGTGGCGTGATCGCGTTCGAAGGCGCGGAACGGCAGCGTTATGAGGTTGAAGCGTTCTATCGTCAGACGCTGGAGAGCGACGCGGCCTGGCTGCAGGACGATCAGCTCCGCCGCGAATTCATGGGTTTCCTCGCGGAGATGCAGGCGGGGCGCCGGCTGTTGCGGCGTGTGCTGGAGGAGAGTGAATCGCCCGAAGCCTCGGCCAGTGTCCTGCCGTCGATCGTCAAGCTGTCAGGTACGGTGCTGCGGCAGCGGATCTGCTCCTTCATGACCCGGATCGCGGGCGTGGAAGGCCAGGAATTCGCCATGCTCGCGGACGAGCCATTCGGCAGCCCCATGTTCGATTTCCTGAGTGCGTTCTCCGGCACGATCGCCGGCGGGACAAATGAAATCCAGCGCAACATTGTCGCGGAGCGTGGCCTCGGGATGCCGCGGGTGTGACGACCCGCGCCACTCCGGCGTCACGGCCGGTCAGCACGACATGGGCAAATATTCTGGGTTTCAATAAAAACGTGGACCGGATCGAGCGGTCATTGACACGGGTTCAGGTGAGCAAGCCGCCGACCACGCGAGTTGAGGAGAAGCCATGCGTCTCAAGGACAAAGTCGCCGTCATCATCGGCGCCGGACAAAGCCCGGGAGAAACCTTGGGCAATGGCCGTGCCACTGTGCTGCGGTTCGCACAGGAAGGCGCGCGGATCTTCGCGGTGGACCGCGATCTCGATTCCGCCGATGAGACCGCCGCCCTCGCCCGCGCCGAGGGTGGCGAATGTGAAACCGCACGCGCCGACGTGGTGCATGAATCCGAGCTCAAAGCCGTCATCGAAGCCGCGCATGAGCGCTTCGGTCGTATCGACATCCTGCATTACAATGTCGGCATCTCGGTGGCCGGTGGCGACGCGCCGGTGACGGAGATCACCGAGGATGCCTTCGACCTTATCAGTGCCGTGAACCTCCGTGGGGCGGTCATGGCGTGCAAGCATGCGCTTCCGATCATGCGCGAGCAAAAATCTGGCGTAATCCTGATGATATCGTCCATTTCCGCGTGGGAGAACTACCCAAACGTCGCCTACAAAGTGACGAAAGCCGGCATGATCGCCTTCACTCAGCAACGGGCGATCCGCAATGCTGAATACGGCATCCGCGCCAATGCCATCCTGCCGGGCCTGATGGCGACACCGATCGCCGTCGATGTGCGTGCCCGGACCATCAACAAGCCGCGTGACGAGATCATGCGTGAGCGAGATGCCCGCGTGCCTCTGCGAGGCCGGCAGGGCACCGCCTGGGACGTCGCCAACGCGGCGTTGTTCCTCGCGTCCGACGAAGCCGATTTCATCACCGGCGTATCGCTGCCGGTGGATGGCGGCATGCTGGTGGACATCGCCCCGGGCCGGCGCAACTGACGTCGCGTCTCCGTCATGATTGTTCAGAGGCGAAAGAGGTTGCCTTACGCCAGGCTGAACCCTTCATAGCCACGCGCCACGACGTCCTGACAAATCTCCCTGTACCGTACCATTCCACCTGCGTACGGCATGAACACCCTGGGCTTGCCCGGAATGTTAGCGCCTAGATACCAGGAATGCTTCGCCAGCGGCAGCAGCGTCTTGCTGGCGACGTCGTTGACCTCCGCCACCCATTTGTCAACCGCGTCGGGCCGAGCCTCAATCCGCTCCAGGCCGTTCGCGCGCATGTGCCCGATGCAATCGGCAATCCAATCCGCGTGCTGCTCGATCGCCACCGGCATGTTGCACAGCACGGACGGACTGCCTGGGCCAGTGATCGTGAACAGATTGGGAAAGCCCGCGATCTGCAGGCCGAGGTAATTGCGCGGACCCGCTTCCCATACGTCCTTCAACGCGACGCCATCGCGCCCGCGAATATCCATCCGCAGCACTGGGCCGGTCATGGCATCGAAGCCAGTCGCGAAAACGATGATATCCAGCGGATACTCCGCTTCCGTGGTACGTACGCCTGCCGGGCTGATCCGCTCGATCGGCGTCGCCTTCACATCCACCAAGGTAACGTTTGGCCGATTGAACGTTTCGAAGTAATTGGTGTCGATTGGCGGCCGCTTCGCCGCGTAAGGATGATCGATGTCCGACAGCGTCGCCGCCGTCTTCGGGTCCTTCACGATCGAACGGATCTTGCGCTTAACGAAGTCCGCTGCCGTGTCGTTCGCCGCCTTGTCGACCATCATGTCCTTGAACGCAGCGCGGAACTGCAACCCACCGCGCTCCCACGCGGCTTCGTAAATCGCCTCGCGCTCCTCCGGCGGGGTCTCGACAGCCAGGCGTTCCTCAATCCGGAACGCCATCCCGTTCAGCGTCTCTCGTGTGACCGCCCTGATCTCGTCGGGGTTTTCCTTGATATAGCGCTGGAACTCCGGTGTCAGCGGTGCGTTGCGTGCTGGCACCGAGTAGTTCGCCGTGCGCTGAAACACCGTCAAGTGCGCGGCAGATGCGGCGATCACCGGTGCCGCCTGGATGCCGGTGGAGCCGGTGCCGATCATCCCGACCCGTATGCCGGTGAAATCGACGCCTTCGTGTGGCCACTGTCCGGTGTGATACCAATCGCCCGCGAAACTCTCCAACCCCTCGAATTTCGGGACATTCGCCGTGGACAGGCAGCCGACGGCGGTGATCAGAAACTTCGCGGTGAAGGTTTCGCCGCGTTCGGTCCGGACCCGCCAGCGATTGGCGGTCTCGTCGTAATGCGCCGCCGTGACACGGGTGTTGAACAGGATGTCCCGCTTCAGATCGAAACGGTCCGCGACATGGTTGAGGTAACGCATGATTTCCGGCTGGCCGGGATAACGCTCGGACCATTCCCATTCGCGCATCAGGTCGGGTGAGAAGGTGTACCAGTAAACGTGACTTTCGGAGTCGCACCGTGCGCCGGGGTAGCGGTTCCAATACCACGTGCCACCCACGCCACCGCCTGCTTCCAACGCCTTCACCGACAGGCCAAGGCGGTCGCGCAGACGCAGGAGTTGGTAGAGGCCCGCGAAGCCCGCGCCGATCACCAGCGCGTCGAGTTCGGTGGCGTGGTTGGAGTTGTTGCCCGCGATTTCCGCCGTAACGTCCACCATCGTTGTTCCAACCTTCCGCTTGTCATCCCGCGGGCTGCTTATGCGCCCACTGCCGGCCGGGATATGGCGCCGGATCAGGCGTGATATCAAGCTGTGCACCGCCGCGATGCCTCATTTGGCTGATCCAAAGCGGGCGCTTGCCCACATCCGTGGAACCCGCCCACAATTCCCGGAAACCAGGGAACTCGTTCACATGGCCACACCAAGAACCGGCGGTTGTCTATGCGGCGCGATCCGTTACGAGAGCGATGGCGACGTCATGTTCGCATTGCGCTGCCATTGCCGCGATTGCCAACGCCAAAGTGGTGCCGCGTCGGTGGCGGCGATCCGGGTGGCCGCCGCACGGTTCCACGTCACCAAGGGCACGCCGAAACGATTTGTCGCGCAAGCGGATAGCGGCAACGAAATCGCTCGGTCGTTTTGTGGTGACTGCGGAACTCCGCTCTATGTCCAGGTGGCGACCCGGCCCGATGTGGTCGGGCTTCGTGTCTACACGCTCGACGATCCTGGATGGTTCCGTCCGGAAGCCGATATCTTTGTCAAAAGCGCGCAACCGTGGGAACCGGTCGACGCGGCGGTGCCCCAATATCCAGACTATCCGCCTGGCAAGTCCTATCCGGTGGCGGCTGGCCAATGATCCATAAGGGTAACGAGGCGTGGTGGGCTGGCGATATCCCCGGCCCGCCGGAGACCCCGCTATGGATTCTGGTCCCAGTCTGGATCGGTGCTCGGGATCAATGG
>JAQGHW010000624.1 GCA_028291505.1 Rhodopila sp.
CTCCACCGGGACTGGCCGGCGCCGGCCCGGAGCCAATCAAGCTCAATCAATGACTGCTTATGAGCGACGCGATCACGCTCCTAAATGACGTAATGGGCGCGAAGGCGACATTACTGGCGTGGGCCGAGAGTTGCCTGTCCGCTTTGGATACGGCGACTGGGAAGAGCGGACGTTGGCGAACGGATGCGGAGGCACATCGTGAAAGACCATTGCGGACCTTCCCCCGATGCAAGCCGATTCGGGGGTCGATGCGGCGCTGGTGATCAATTGCCCGACGGCCCTCGCCTCCTCCGATGACGCGGCCTAGGCGATCATCGGGACGCAGCGCCGGTCGATCGGACGGGAAAGCGTCAACCCGATCATCGCATGCTGGATGGACAGTTCCGTCAACAGCACCGCGCGCGTTCGCCTTTCGCGTGCCGGGATTCCGACCTTCGAGATACCCGAACAGGCGATCAAGTCGCTTCGTCTCTCTCTGGAATTCAACCGGCATAAGGAAAATCTCGCCGGCGCGACCAAATTCTCCGCTCTGTAAGCTACACCGACGGCCCGCTTCTCCCTAGTTACGTGCGCTGTCGCCTCTGCTCGCCGGCAATCAGAAAACCGATGTCGGTTTTTTCCGCTTTGAAGCGCCGCAGCAGGAGCGAGTCCAGCGCCCAGCGGCCGGAGCCGCCCAACACCAGGGCAACGAGCGCCGCAGTAAAGCAGGTCGGTCTCGTATCCCGGCTGCCCAAAGTGAGCCCCCGCGGCATCTACCGACATCAGCTTGATTGACGGGAACCCGTTGGGCAGATGAACAGAGAAGATCGCCACCACAAGCACTATAACCATCGGTATGCTTGCGAGCGGAATGAAAGCGCCAACGAACACCGCCAAACCGCCGAGCAATTCAACAACAATCCGCCCATGCCAGCAGCGCGGGCGCTGGCATCCCGAGAGCGTCCAGAATCGTCGTGAACGATTCCGGACCACGCGCCAGCTTCGCATATCCGTGTTCCATAAAGCCGTAGCCCACGATCAGCCGAAGCGGGATCGCATACCAAGATGGCAATGGGGACGAGGACAGGCGCGTATAGAAAGCGATCAAGTCTTTCATTTGGTAAACCCTTTCCAAAAAGCTCAGGTAACCGTTCCGACGCGTCCTATCCCCTGTTTGTTACAGCCGCAGTCGGTGAATACAGCTTTTTCCTGACGCACCAATCTGTCTCGCACGACCACTCGAGGACCTCGTAATGCGTTTCCCGTGCTCGCTGTATCCAGACGCTACCCTGGTCGGCCGCCTTCGAGGTGGCGTCCAGCAACTTTTGAAACTGAGAGAACCGGGGGAATGGGTATTCCGTACCTAACATTCCAGGAAGTCGTTCCGCTTGGAGCGTCTCTTTCAAGAGCCTCTCCTTCTCCAGACAGAGCAACATTGGCCATAGGATTACCGCCCGCGTCATCGCCGGTAATCAGCCGCGTGCCGACGCTGTAGGTGATATAGGCCCAGCCCCAGTTGAACATGACCGACAGGCGATTGCGCAGTCCAACGAGAAAATACACGTGGACCAAGCCCCACAACCACCACGCAACCGCTCCGGACAGCTTAATTCGGCCGAAATCCGCGACGGCGCTTTTTCGTCCAATCGTAGCGAGGCTTCCCCTGTGCCGGTAGCGAAAAGCAGCGGGCGCCGGCCGGGCTAGCAAACGTGCGCGGATAACCGCGGCAACATACTCGCCACCCTGCTTTGCCGCGGGCGCCAAGCCCGGAACAGGACTTCCGTCCGAGCTCTTCACGGCTGCGGTATCGCCGATCGCAAAAACGTTCGGCAGGCCGGGAACTGACAGATCAGCGCTAACTTTCACCCGGCCCACATTGTCGTGACCGCTATTTAAGGAATTCGAATAGCGCTACGACTGACAAAACCTCGACAGATTTGCCGGCAATACCCATGCCTATCCAGAAAATGTTTCTCAAGTATTGGTCCCACCTTACGCCTATGCACGCAGATTTGGCGCGCACACAGCCTGCTGGAGCTAACGCGGGACCGCCAGGCTCCCGTCGGTTAGGCTATCCCACTGTCCGTTAGACCGCCGGAATGGCGCGCGCCATGGCCTCGATTACCCGCTGCTCCGAAGTTTCGCGCGCGACCAGGGCCAGCCCCGCCTCTTGCGCCGCCTGATTGGCTGCCTGATCTTGGTGGAGTTTCAGGATGATACGGGCCATGGCCTGTGCCCCGTCAGCCACAAGGTCCGACAGCGGCGGCGGCAGCGGCAGGCCTTCGGCGGCGATCGGCGACATCACGCAGGGGATGCCGGCGGCGAAGCTTTCCAGAACCTTGCCCTTGATGCCGGCGCCGAAGCGGAGCGGCGCCACCGTCAACCGCACGCTGGCGAAGACTTCAGCCAGATCGTCGACCGGTCCCGTCACCTCGACCCGTTCGTCGCTGCCCGTCAAGCTGGCCGCTGTCCAGTCATGGCCCACGATCCGGCAGCCTATGGCGGGGTTTTGAGCCCAGACCAGCGGCATGACGTGGCGGATCAGCCAGAACACGGCGTCGGGGTTCGGCGGATGCCCGAATTGACCGATGACCGCCAAGCCGGTCCGGTCGGCGAACGGGACCCCGCAAGGACGCTCGGGCACCGCCCAGGGGACGACATGCACCTTGGCCGGCTGCATGTTCTCCGCCAGCATCCGCGCCTCGACGGGGGAGTGGGTGATGACCGCATCCGCCAAACGCGCGGCGGTGAGTTCGCGAAACGCAATATGGCGGCTGAATTCGACGAGTTCCGGGCGCTGCTGTACTTCGCCTTGACGGGCCATGCGCAGATGGTGCAGGTCGGCCACGGAATAGACGACCCGCGCCTTGGGCTGATAGGTGCGGACCAGCGAAAGATAGTCCCCGGCATTGGAGAGCCGGTGCAGATAGACCACGTTGAAACTCGCGGCCTGACGCTTCAGCACATCTTCGACCGAATAATAGAACGGCGCGGCATAGCACGCGATCCCCTCAGCTTGCTCCAATTGGTCGGCTTTTACCTCGTCGTCCATGGCCCGCGCGGCGACGAAGCTGACCTCATAGCCGAGCGCCTTGAGCGCGCGCATATGCGACAAGATCGCCACCGACCCGGCATCGCGGCCTGCAGCGGGGACATTGTCGTCGATGACCAGCGCCCGCGCGGCGGGAACCGCGGCGAAGGTGGAGGTTACAGGGTCGTCGGTCGCAAGCTTACCCCAGCGGCGGCGGAAAAGGCTTTGTGCCTGCCGCGCGGCACGGCTGGAATCCCGGTCGGCGCGGCGCGAGATCAGCAGATTGGTCTGCCGCGCCAGGAAAGCTAGCGCGCGGGATTCCCCGGTATCGGCGTCGAGGTCCGCGAGCAGCGCCGCAAAGCTGCTCTCCGCGTCGCTGTCAAAGACCGCCGACGCGGGCAGGATCACCGGCGACCCCGGCAATTCGCTGCCGTCCACTTGCCGCCGGACGTGAACCTCATGAGTGACCAGCGCGGAAAGCTCAGGAAGTAGGATGTTGAAGCTGTGGCGGCCGTCGCCGAACCCGGCGTCTTTCAGGTCGGTGCGGAAACGGTTGGCGAGCAAATGGGTGACTATGCGGCCGTTGGCGGTGACGACCAGCCCGACATAATGATCGTTGTTTCCTTCCTCCATCGCCCAACCCTCCAGTCGGGTGCGGGTCAACTTGTCCAGCCAGCCGACCAGCGGCGCGAGCATCGGGGCGGGCTCAAGGGGCGGCGGCGGTTTAATGATCGGGGCGGCGGTTTTCTGTGACGTCGGTGGCTTCAGTGGCTTCAGCAGGATCGGCGAATGTCCCAGCGGCTCGCCGTTGGATTCCCGTATCACGTCGATCCGGCATGGCTGGGAGTCTGCCAGGTCGCCCGCGATTTCGAACGTGAAGGCGTGGCTTCCGTCGCTAATTCCGGCCTCCTTCAAGTCGGGCCGATGCCCGTCCGCGACGGTGTGTCCGATGATCTGACCGTCCACTTTTATGACGATCGCGACACGGATTTCCGGTTGCGACGAATCGAAGGCCCAACCAGAGATTTCGGTACGGCTGACCGTATCCAGGCTGCTCTGAAAGATCGGCACGGGAGGCGCCGCTCTGTCGTTTTTCGGTCTGGATCCAGGGGCGTCCGGCGGAGCCGAGGCGGTATTCAACGTAGTAGCCGATCGTTATGTCGGGGAAAAACCTGGGTTCTTTGGCGGCCGGTCAATTAAAACGCCGGCACGGTCATGTTGCGGTCTTCCGGCGTTCGGATCAAGCCATCGTCGCCGGACGCAGGCGCTGCCCGATGAAAAGCGTCGCCACGCGGCAAATGGCTGATAAAGATATAATATTCGACAATTTTGTATTCTCTTCATCTTTCCCTTGATAAGGATGGTCCTTGATTAGAGTGGATTGGTCATTTAGATCGCGAGACGGGAAAATCTATGGCAGTCGATATACAGGCCTGTGCTTGCGGGAGTGGGCTCCGGGCGCAGCGCTGCTGCGCCTATGATTTTAACAACCGTCCGCCGCCGGGCTCCGCGAAGCAGTTGCTGCCATTGGTCGAACGCGCCGCCCGCGCGTTCGAGCTGAAGCAATTCGATGTCGCCGAGCAGTTGGCGCTCGAGGTGCTGGAGCTGGCGCAATCTCAGCCCGGGGCGCTGAGCACGCTGTACCGCCTGCGCCGGGCGCAGAACAAGCTCGCCGCGGTCGAAGTCTTGCTGCGCCGGTTCGTCTGGCTTTATCCGAACGAAATCGGCCCGACCTGCGAGTTTGCGCTGCTGCTGAAACAGACGGGGAAACTTGCGCAGGCAGAGGTTCATGCCCGCAACGCCGTGCGTATCGCGCCCACCAACCCCGGCGCGCATAATCTGATGGGCATGATCCTGACCGACAGCAACCGTCCGAGGGTCGGGGGAGTTTCACTATAACCGCGTCCTGGAACTGACAGGTACGCGCGATCCGATCCTGCTCGCCAACCTGGCGTGGAACCTGAAGACGCAGGGACGGATCGCCGAGGCGCGGGCGCTATATGAAGAATCCACCGCCGCCGCGGCGGATATCATGCTGACATGGCTGGGCTGGGCGCGGATGGAGGAGGCGGACCGCAACTTCGCCCGCGCTTTCGAACTGCTGGACAAGGCCGCGGCGCTGGCCCCCGAACATCAGGGCGTTGAGCTCAGCCGCGCGGTGCTGCATGGCCGCATGCAGAATTACGACAAGGCTTTGGCGATCCTCGACGGCATGAAACGGCCGGACGGCGAACACAGTTTTGGGTCGGACGAGCTGATGGAAAAAGGCCGCCTGCTCGACAAGATCGGGCGCTACGACGAGGCTTTCGCGGCCTATGACGAGAGCAAGCGCCTCGCCCGCACCGCCACCGGCAATGCCTATCTGGACGCCCCGGCGAACGAGCTGTTCGGCAGGCTCAAAGGGTTCTTCCAAAACGGCCGGCTGGGTTTTACCCCGCGCGCCAGGGTCAGGACCGACGGGCCGCAGCCGCTTTTCATTCTGGGCTTCCCCAGGTCCGGCACGACATTGGTAGAACAGACCTTGACCGCCCATCCGCGAATCTGCGCCGGCGACGAGTTGCCGTTCATCAACGAGATCACGCAGATCATGCCGCGCATGCTGAACAGCCCGCTGGCCTATCCGGAGGCGTTGGCCGAGCTGTGGATGGGCGATCAGCATGAAGCGCTCGACAATGTGCGGGATTATTACCTGCAGCGCGTGCGCCAGTTGGGCATACTGACCGAAGGCGCGGCCTGGTTCACCGACAAGATGCCGCTGAACGAGACCCATCTCGGCCTCATCGCGCTGCTGTTCCCGCAGGCGCCGCTGATCCTTGTGCTGCGCCATCCGCTGGATGTGGTGCTGTCGGTTTTCTCCAACCATCTGACGCACGGCTTTTTTTTGCAGCTTCGAACTTGAGACGGCGGCGCGCCATTATGTGCGGGTGATGGATCTGGTCGAGCATTACCGGGCCGAGATGACCTTGCGCTACCTGCCGATCCGCTATGAGGACATCATCGCCGACCAGGAGGGCAGCGTTCGCCGCATGCTGAGTTTCATCGGCGAGGATTTCAACGAACGCTGCCTGAACTTCACCGAAAACCGCCGCTATGCCCGTACCGCCAGCTATGCCCAGGTGACAGAAAAACTCTATGACCGGTCGCGTTATCGCTATCGCAACTATCGGGCGCATCTGGAGGCGCTCCTTCCCATTCTGGAGCCGGTGATCAAGCGGCTTGGCTATAGTATCGACTGGGCGGAAGAGATGCTGCCGCCGGCCGCGAAGCCTGCCCACGTGAAACAAGCCGCGTCGAAACCGAAGAGCGATGCTGCCTGACGGGACGCCTGGGGTCGGCGTCCAACCCGAAGATGCCGCGGTAGCGCGCCGGATAGGCGGCGCGGCGTCCGTCCCTTGCGCCGAATTGATGGCGGTGGCGCATGAATATGAGCAAGCGAAGCGGCCGGACGATGCCGAGCGGATACTCGGCTACATACTGACCCCGTTTCCGACCCATGCGCCGGCCTTGCACCTCATGGGTATCATCGCCTTTCACAAAGGCCAGAAGGCAAGGGCGCTCGCGCTGATGGAAAAAGCCACGCGCACGGTATCGACACGCCACTTTATTATCGGAATATCGGCGAAATCTACCGGATGATGGGGCGTCATGCCGAGGCGGCGGCGGCGCGCCGGTCGGTCGCGCTCAATCCCGGCGACGCGATCGCGGTGATGAATTGCGCCATCATCCTTGGCGATCAGTTGCAAACCGACGAGGCGATCGCCTGTTTCGAGCAGGCGCTGGCGATTCGTCCCGACCTGCCGGCAGCGCATTTCGGATTGGCGGAAGCGCTGCTGAGCCGGGGGGAGTTCGCGCGCGGCTGGCAGGAATATGAGTGGCGGTTTCGCCCGCCCGACGTTGGGCGTTTGATGCCGCCGACCGACAAGCCGCAATGGAACGGTGCGCCGATGGGGGACGGGACCTTGATGCTGATCGCTGACCAGGGCTTCGGCGACGCGATCTAGTTATATCGCCTGGGCCGCCGCGCGCGCGGCCAATATCGTGCTGGCCTGCAGCTCGACGCTGAAACCGATCTTGCGGCAGCTCGATCCGAACATACGTCTGATCACCGAATGGAAGAATGCCGGCCCGTTCGATGCCTGGTGCCCATTGACCGGCTTGCCGCGCCTGGCAGGAACCACTTTGGAAACTATCCCGACCGATGTCCCCTATCTCCCCGCTGCGCCGGAGCGCGTGGTACGTTGGACGGAGCAATTGGACCGGCTGACGCCTTCGGGCCTGAAGCGGATCGGCGTCGTTTGGGCCGGGCGGCCGGCGCATAAAAACAACTGGAAACGCTCGATGACCCTGCCGGCGCTGGCGCCGGTCGCGGCGCTGGATGGCATCGCGCTGGTCGTGTTGCAGAAGGGGCCTGAGCAACGCCAGACCGGCAAATATTACGGCCGTGCGCCGCTCATCCATCTCAGCGCCGAGGTCGAGAATTTCGAGGATACGATGGCGATCATGGCCGGACTCGACCTGGTATTGACCGTCGATACCCCGGTCGCCCACCTGGCCGGCGGGATGGGGCGCCCGGTGTGGATCATGGTGCCCTGGTGCGCCGAGTGGCGCTGGCTGCAAGACCGGACCGACAGCCCCTGGTATCCGACGGCCCGCCTGTTCCGCCAGCCCGCCCCCAACGACTGGCAGGGCACGGCCGAACAGGTCGCCGAAGCCCTGTCGACAGTGCGCGTACAGGCTGTTTAACACTAAACCTATGATAAATTGAACAAAATCGTTTCTGGAAAGCGATTACTGTTTAGGTCTCAGTAAATTTTCTGTTAGGTTATTTCAAATTTTAATTCCCGACCCGAGCCGGGGCCGCTCGGTATCCATCACAAACTCAAGATTGCCCATAATGAGCGGCGGCTCTTTTCAACCCTCGCTTCCTGACAAACTAAACGAGGGAATGCCGCATGGCCATCACCAGCCATATTACTGGAACTCTGACTTCTGGGATTGCCCTCGCTAACGGAGGGAGCTTCGCCAACCCGGTCACGATCGATGCCGGCGCGTCGATCACGGGGTTTTTCCCCATCGACGCGACCGACAGCTGGGCCATCGAGAATTACGGCGCGCTCACAGCCGCAGGCAACGGTACGGGCGTAGAGTTTCATGCCGGCGGTTCCTTCACAAACGAAGTTGGCGGATCGGTGTACGGGGCGGCGGGGGGCATCGTCTCATACGGAACCAACGCCACGACGATCGACAATTTCGGCACCATCACCAGCGACAACCGCACAGTCCTATTCTTCTCGCCGGGCACGTTGATCAACGAGGCCGGCGGTTTTATTAGCGGTCCGATCGAAGGTGTCGTTTTCAGGAACAATGCCGGCGCCGTCACCAACGACGGCACCATCGTCGGAAGCGGCACCACATACGGCTTCGGACTGTATCTCAAGGCAGGCGGTTCGGTTACGAACCTGGGTGCCGGCGTCATCACGGGCGTAAATGAGGGCATCGATGTCGGCGGCGCCGCCGGGACGATCATGAATTCCGGTACGATCATCGGCACCCGCGCAGACGGCATAGCCATGTCCGCCGGCGGGTCGGTGACCAATGCCGTGGGCGGTTTCATCGGCGGAGGTATCGACGGCATAATAATCCAGGGCGGCGCGGGGAGCGTCGACAACGCGGGCACCATCAGCAACCCGACCGGCGGTGCGGGCGTCGAACTGGATACGGGCGGCACGGTCACCAACAGCGGATCGATCGCCGGCGACCGCGGGGTCTATCTCCGGGACGGCGGCTCCCTCACCAACACCGCGACCGGTGTGATCAGCGGAGGTCCTTTCGGGGTCCGGGTCCAAACCGCCGCCGGGACCATCGACAACCAGGGCATGATTTCCGGGAATTACGGGATACGCCTGGAGGCGGGCGGCACGGTCACCAACGCCGGCACGATTTCAAGCGCAACGCGAAGCGGAATATACCTGGCGGCGGGCGGCACGATCGACAACGAAGCCGGCGCGTCGGTATCCGGCTTCTACTTTGGTATCGAGGCCAGGTACGTTGCGGCCACCGTCACCAACGCCGGCTCGATTTCAAGCGCTGGGCGAAGCGGGATATACCTGTACGCGGGCGGCACGGTCACCAACGAAGCCGGCGCGTCGCTGTACGGCATCTATTGGGGCGTCGAGGCGAGGAACGTTGCGGCCACCGTCACCAATGCCGGCACCATCGCCGGAACCGGCACCACATTCGGCTTCGGACTGGCTCTCTATGCCGGCGGTTCGGTTACGAACCTGGGTGCCGGCGTCATCACGGGCGTAAATGAGGGCATCGATGTCGGCGGCGCCGCCGGGACGATCATGAATTCCGGTACGATCATCGGC
>JAQGHW010000655.1 GCA_028291505.1 Rhodopila sp.
GCCGGCCAGGATGCCGTTCTCATTGTTCAGGAAGCGGCTGTGCTCGACGCGCCATTGTGCCAGACGACGGAGGCATCGGCGAAGGTGATGCCGCGGACGGTGATATTTGCGCCCAGCGTGACGAAGATGCCCTTTTCGTCGCAGGTTTTGCCGGCGAACAGGACACCTGGACCGGTCGCCTCGATCAGCAGACGGGAGGCAGTCCAGATGGCGCAATCCGAATACGTTCCAGGATCGATGCGGATGACGTCGCCATTGGCCGCCACGGTTGCGGCCTGGCTTGGCACCTTCAACATCCGGGTGGGGCCAACCGGAAGCTCCCGCGCCATGGCGGGTAAGGGGACCAACGAGGCGGCAAGCAGCAGGGTGGCGAGGCGGGCGGGCAATGTGCAAAGCATTGCAGCGCCGAAAGCCATTGCGGTATTCCAAAGCCGGATCATCGCCGGTCGTGTCGGCGGAACGCCTGGGGAAAGTCAAGGTGAAACTGCCAGCCGGCCAGACCACGATCCAACAGGCACGCGACAGCGGCCAAGACCAGGTGGTATTTCCTCCGCTGGTCCATGCCCCGGTGGTTGTTCACATTTTTCCGACCTTTGCGGTGGGCGGTGCGCAAGTGCGGTTCGCCGCCATCGCCAACCATTTCGGTTTGGCATTCCGCCATATTGTCGTCTCCCTGGACGGGAATCTGGCGTGCCAGGAGCGGCTGCGGCCCGACCTCGACGTGACGTTCCCGACCGTCGCCGCAGGGAAGAACGCGATGCTGTCGAATGTGTGGCGTTTCCGAAAGCGGCTGCGGGACTGGCGGCCGGACGTTCTGGTCACCTGCAACTGGGGTGCAATCGAGTTTGCCCTGGCCAACATCCTGCCGGTCACCCGCCACCTGCACGTCGTGGACGGATTCGGGCCGGAGGAACGCACGACCCAAATTCCCCGGCGCGTGCTGGTACGGCGCATCGCGCTTAGCCGGACGCCGGTCGTTCTGCCCTCACGCAACCTGGTCCGGATCGCCACCGAGGTCTGGAAGCTGCCGCCCAAGGTCATCCGGTATGTGCCGAACGGGATCGATCTGGCTCGTTTCGCGATGGATGGAACCCGGCGCGGTTCCGCCGAACCGGTGATCGGCACCGTCGCCGCCCTGCGTGAGGAAAAGAATATATCCCGGCTGTTGCGAGCCTTCGCCGCTCTGCTGTCCGGCCGATTGGTACCCGGGTTGGTTCCCAGACTGGTCATCGTCGGCGATGGGCCGGAGCGTCCGGCGCTGGAGGCGCTCGCGGCCTGCCTCGGCGTATCGGAACGGGTCCGGTTTGCCGGTCATCACCAGGATACAGTCGCGTTCTACGCCCAGTTCGACGTCTTCGCCTTGTCCTCGGATACCGAGCAGATGCCGCTCTCGGTGATCGAGGCGATGGCCAGCGGTCTGCCCGTCGTTTCGACCGACGTCGGAGATGTGCGCCTGATGGTGGCGGGGGAGAATCTACCGCACATTACCAGGTTGGACGATGCGGCTATGGCCGCCGCGCTGGCGGCCCTGGTCGGCGACCTGGCAGCCCGTCGGCAGATTGGCCATGCCAACCTGTTGAAAGCACGGCGTGATTTCGATGAAGGGGCGATGTTTGCCGCCCATGGGGCGCTTTGGCGTGGTGGTGACGGGACCCCGGGGCACAGGGGTGATCGCGCGCCGAGCCTCGATGTGGAAACAACCGAGCGGCAAGGAGCGGCGCTGAAGCTGTCAACGCCCTGACGGGCGGAGGACCACCGTCCGTGCCGTCGCCACCTTCGGCACCGCAAGGCCGGGGATGATGGATTGCCCCCACCATGACGTTTTCGGCCGACCATGCTACGTCGGCGTGAGTTGTTCATAAACGCACCCCAGGGCGCCAGGGCGAATGGCCCGCCGCCGCGCGAGGCTTCCGAGTTGCCGTGACTGTCGTTCGGGTTTCCAGTGTTGAAAATTTCGCCGAACTCGGTGTCCGATGGCGGGATTTGGAGCGCCGTGCCGCCGGATCGTTCTTCCAAAGTTGGACCTGGGTTGGCTGCCTTGCGGCGGAGCGATTTCCTGACCCGGTCCTGGTCGAGGCGACTGAAGCGGGACGCACGGTTGCCCTCGCGCTTTTCAACCGGGTCCGGCGGTGGGTCGGCCCAGCGATCCTGCACCTGGGTGAAAGCGGAACGGACGAACTGGATTGTCCCTATGTCGAGCAGAACGGGGTGCTGACCGAGGCGGGGCGCGAGGACGAACTGGCCGTGCTGTGCCTGCGCGCGGTGGCGTCCCGTTATGATCTGGCTCTGTCGGGCCTTGGCGAACCAGTGCTGGCGGCGGTGCGAAGTGTGGCGGGGTTGGTGCGGGTCACGCGGTCACAGGCCTCACCGTTCGTCGACCTGGCCGCTCTGAGAACAACCGGGCGAGCGTACCTGGCCGATCGCAGCGCCAACACACGCCAGCAGATTCGCCGTTCGGACCGGCTGTATGAGCGGCTGGGACCGATCGACATCGAACGGGCAGATACGGTGGAATCGGCGCACGCGATGCTCGATGAGATGGCGGCACTTCACCAGGCGGCGTGGCGCGCGCGGGGCCGGCCCGGCAGCTTCGCCCGGCCATTTTTTTGCCGGTTCCATCGGGAGTTGATCGCGGCGGCGATCCCGCGAGGGGAGGTGGCACTGCTGAAAGTGTTTTCTAATGAAATCGTTATCGGAATCTTGTACAACTTCGTTCACCGTGGCCGGATGTTGGCCTATCAGAGCGGTTTCGTTTACCGGGAGATTGAACCGCAGGACAAACCGGGCCTGACCTGTCATCACCGGGCCATCCGCTTCGCATTCGACCAAGGTCTTGATATCTACGATTTTCTGGCGGGAGAGGACCGTTACAAACTGAGCCTCGCCGATATGTCCCACCGGCAAATCTGGGCATCGGCCGGGCCTGTCTGGTCACCGCGCCAGTTGGTGCGGGCGGCCGCCGATACGTTCCGGCGATGGAAGGTTGGAGCGTCCAGCGACCAGGAAGCTACTAGAGCACTTTTAGGCTGACTGGAAACAGTCAGCATGCTCTAGATCATTGTTTTCACGAGCAACTTTGTCAGCCGCACTGTTCCAGTCAGGCTGATGCCGCTCTAAAGCGGGGCAGGCAGGCACGGACTGAATCCGGCCGATTCGAGCACGACATGATCTCCCCGTCTACCGCGCCCAGCGGTTGCTTCGTTGGAGGCCGCTCGCTGCATCCTGTCGTCGCGCGAGGCACTCAACGAACTGATAGCGAAAGATTTTGCTGCATGCTAAGGCTCATCGAACGTCAGATGCGTGCCTGCGAAGGCGTGCGTACAGGTGCGGTCCATTCATGTAGTCAGCACCGCGACACGTTACAATTGTCGTATGGACGAAGGTAGGGCTCAGGCTTTGAGAGCGTCATTGGCATCCGCGACCTCGCTGCTTGCGCTTTTGCTGCTGGAAGGCCGCGAAGCAATGGCAGACCCGATTTTCAACGTTGGGGCATCAACCCCATTTTATTACGCGCTCGGGAGCACGTGGGACGCCGGGACCGATAACACCAACCCGGGCAACGCCACCGATAACTATAGGTTCACACCATTGAAAATAGGCGCGGCCACGATGATCGCGGGCTACGCTGAATCCAACCCCTATTTCGCGATTGGCCAATCACCCCTGGAGAAGCTGGCGGTTTCCGACAGCAGCGACGGCAATCTGTCAAGCCGCCGTGGAACCAGTAGCACGGGCGGAGCGGACGGTACGGGCAATTCCGTCTTCGTGGGGACGAGCGGGAATCTCGCTCTCCTGGATAGCCCCATAAACGTTCGAACGACCGCTTCAGCGTCCTATGGGTACACGATTCCGATCCCTGCCAAGGGCGCAGCCAGGATGCAAACCGTCGGCGATGGCGACGATCAAACCACAGCCGCCGGCTTGCCGCCGACGACCGAGCCTGGCGGAGCGCCAAGGATGAAGGGTTCCATGGCGGAAGGCGGACATGATGTCAGCCAGTCCACGGATCAGGCCGTCGCGGCGACATCGACCTACAACTACACCCAGTTCAGTCCCCGGAACTCAACTTCCGCGGCGACCGGAGGAATCGGCGGCGGCACATCGGCTGTTACCAATCCGTTCCAACCGAGCGGACCAAAAGACACAGGGGAGGGGCGGGTTTTCTCTGGTACCGTCCAGGGCGCAAGTGTGTTCAACATGCGCGGGCCGGTCGCCGGTGTTTCGGCTCTTCCCGCTTCCCCGGGCAGGGCGTCCAGCGCGATGCACAATGAAGCGGTCAAGGCTTTTTACCTGATTCTGCAACGGACCACCCGGGACGCGAACCCCGGCGACGCAACACCGGCCAACCGTGCGATCGAAGGATACATGCGCACTGGGGCGGATCCGACATCCTTCAGCATTATATCGCTGTCGGATTTCGGCCGGACCCGGAGGGCTACCGTGGCGTTACCGATCAAGGTCGTTGGCTCCGGTAGCGGCGAACTGCCCTCAAGCCTGACAATCTTCATTGCCGAATCAAGGGCATCCGATGAAGCCGCCGACGCATTATCCTATTTCTTCGACCGAGGGGTCGTGCAATAGGCGACCTTGTGGGGGCGGCCGCCGAGTCAGGGAATCAGGTGTTATCGCGTCGTCAACAGCCGCGTAGTTTAGAGCATTTTTAGGCTGACTGGAAACAGTCAGCATGCTCTAGACCATTGTTTTCACGAGTAACTTTATCAGCCGGACTGTTCCAGTCAGGCTGATGTTGCTCTAGCCCGAACTTTACCGCCTTTTCGACGCAAGCCATTGATACGCCTCTAAAGCCAAACCTTGCTCTGTCTACGCTGCCGCCAATTCCACCTCCAGCAAGCTGAACGCCCGCCGCTGCAGC
>JAQGHW010000665.1 GCA_028291505.1 Rhodopila sp.
GGAACCGTAGCACCCTCAGCGGCTACAAGCTGGTGTTCGTGCCGTTCACCAACGGGCGCCCGTCCGGACCGCCGCGCGATATTCTATCGGGGTTCCTGGCTCCGGATGAGCGGGTGTCCTATGGCCGGCCGGTCGGTGTCGCGATCGGTCCCGACGGATCCCTGCTGATGGCGGACGATGTGGGCGACGTGATCTGGCGCGTGACCGGCTAACGGCGGGGCGAGTCGCGTAGGCGCCACAGGGGTGGTTCAGTCGCCATTCAAGGCAGTCGGGCGAACATCCGGCTGCACCGCCGGTTCTCGGGGCGGGAGGAACGTCAGGCCGGCGGTCGCTGCCAGCGGTGCGATCGCATCGTGCGCCTGAAGATCGGCCAGCACCGCGTCGACCAGTTCGATCAAGCCCTTGTCCGAAGCCAGCCCGACGAACCCCATGTTGAACCCGACCGAGTGCCGGTAGCCCGAGGCCGCCAAACCGCCGGAATCATGCCGCAGGCGCCAGGCGTCGAACGCGCGCTGGTCGACCAGCGCGGCATCCAGTTCGCCGGCTTGCAGCTTGCCGAACAGGTCACGCGCATCGGGCAGATGCACGACATGCTGCTCTAGCCGGCCCTCGTCGTATCGCATGGCGATGGCGTCGGACAGCGTCGAGATCTGCACGCCGATTTTCATGCCATCGAGGTCGCCCAGCGTGTTGACCTTGCGGTCGGCATCGTGGGGCGACAGCACCACCGTCAAGGTGTCCAGCCGGTATGGCCGGGTCGCCGCCAGTTCGCCGATCTTCACCCAGCGGCGGCGATCGTCCGGCTTCGCTCCGTCGAACGGCGGCAACCTGGCGGAGGGGGAACGCGGTCGCTGCAGCGTGGATTCGGTCAGCGGGTATTCGGCCACCAGTTGGCAGCGGCCATCCGACAGCATGGCATTGGCATCGCCGGGTAGGCTGGCGTCGGGATCGTCCCGGCTGACGAACCACTGAACATGCAGCTCGCGGCCAAGCCGTTGGGCAACCAGGCTCGATAATGCCAAATCGAAGCCGCTGGGGCTGGCGCCGGCGCGCAACGAAAGCGGCGGATCGTTCTGCTGCATGCAGATCGTCAACGGGGTCGCGTTCGGTGGCTTGTCGGGCGTTTGGGGCCACGCCGGCGCGATCGGCCAGGCCAGGATCGCCGCCAGCGCGATGAGCAGTTTCATTGCGGTTCCACTCCACCGGTTCGGACATAAGCCCAAACGGCCTCGATTTCATCCGGATGCAGCACGTCCTTCCATGGCGGCATCGCTTTCTTGCCGTTGCTTACTGAATTGAAGAAACGTTGGCGGTCGTCATGCGGGAACTTGCGAAGGTCGAATGAGGCAGTTCCAGGGTTGACCATATGCGGCCCATGGCAATGCGAACATATCTGCGCGAAGAGTTCGGATCCCTTGCCGAACTGTTGTGGCGAAGGTGGCGGGTCGGGTGTTGTCTGCGAACGGGCTGATACCAGGAAGGCGCAAAGCGAAAAGCCCACGATGAGGCAAGCGGCGAACCTCATTCCATTCTCCGGTCAGATTGAAAGGTGGGAGGCGCCGGTGTTGGGCGCCCCCCGGGAATTTATTGCGGTGCCAAGGCGAATACCCAAAGCGAGCCGCCCGCTGGAACCTGTGACAACCGTTCGTCGCCGGAGAACAGGGTGTAGACGCCACCGATACCACTGGACACGGCGATGTACTGCACGCCGTCCTGCTGCCAGGTGACCGGCTGGCCCTCGACGCCCGATCCGGTCTTGAACTGCCACAGCTTCTTGCCGTTGTCGGCATCAAACGCCTCAAGCTCTCCGGTCAGCTTGCCGGAGAACACCACCCCGCCCGCGGTCGACAGAACGCCAGAGAAACGAGGGATGTCGCTGGGTGCTTCCCACTTCGCCTTGCCGGTCATCGGATCGATCGCCTTCAGGCCGCCGCGCGGGCCGTCCGGCCAGATCCAGGTGATGTCGGCGCCCCAATAGGTCAGCCCGGCTCGGAATTCCGGTGTCGTGGGCTTGTAGTGCATGCCGAAATTCAGCGTGTTCGCATACACCAGGCCAGTGCCGGGATTGTATGAAACCGGGCTCCAGTTCTTGCCGCCCATTGCACCTGGCCAGACGTCCTGTTCCTGCCCCTGCCGGACCTTGTCGGTGATTTCGCTGGCGATCGGACGACCGCCCTCATCGATGCCCTTCGCCCAGGTCTGCTTGGTGATGTATTGATTGGCCGTGATCAGCTTGCCGTTGGTGCGGTCGAGCACGTAGAAGAAGCCGTTACGGTTTGTGTCCATCAGCACCTTGGTGGGTTTGCCACCGATGTTCAGGTCGGCCAGCACCATCTCGGCGACGCTGTCATAATCGTACGGATCATTGGGCGAGAACTGGAAATGCCACTTGATCTTGCCGGTCTTCGGATCGAGCGCCAATACCGAACAGGTGTAGAGGTTATCGCCTGGATGGGTGGTGGGATTCCATGAGCCGGCGTTGCCTGTTCCCCAATAGACCGTGTGCAGGTCAGGATCGAACGAACCGGTGATCCAGGTGGACCCGCCGCCGTGCTGATAGGTGTCGCCTGGCCAGGTCTTGCCGTTCGGATCGTCCGGTCCGGCCACGGTATAGGTCCGCCACAGATGCTTCCCGGTATCCGGATCCCAGCCATCGATAAAGCCGCGAATGCCATACTCCGCGCCCGAGATGCCAGTGAGCACCACGCCGTCGGCGATCAGCGGCGCCACCGTCATGGAGTATCCATCCTTGAAGTCGATGGCGTGGGAACGCCACAGCTCCTTGCCGGTCTTCGCGTCCATCGCAACGACGAACGCATCCAGTGTGGTGCGGAAGATCTTGCCCTCATACAAAGCGGCACCCCGGTTGATGATGCCGCAGCACACGATCCGAGGGGTTTCATCCGGATATTCGATCTTGGACTTCCAGATCTGCTCCCCGGTTTTGGCGTTCAGCGCCATGGTGGCTGCGTTAGTCGTCACATAAAGCACGCCGTTATAAACCAGCGGCTGTGATTCCTCACTCTTGTTGTCGTCATAGCTATAGTTCCATACGGGAACGAGATGCTTGACGGTATCGCGGTTGACCTGGGTCAGCGGGCTGAACCGCTGCAAGTCGTAACCCATCCCGTAGTTGAGGACGTTTGCGGTGTCCTTCTGCGAGCCCTTCATCAGGTCGCTGGCGGTCTGGGCATGCAGACCGAATGGAACAAGCGCGGCGATCACGGCCGTCAATAGAAGCTTTCGCATGTCTCCCCCCTCTTCATTTGGGCCCTTAGCTGGTACTCACGATTCTCAGGGCCGGCTCGACTGACCCCGCCGTCAGTTAGGCATGGATGAAAATTGCAATCAACGGTTGGGGCGGTGCGATCCAGTGCGCGTGACAGGGTGGCCCGCACGATCGCGTTGCAGCGAGCGCACATGCTAAAATCCTGGATTCAGGCGTTTGAGCAACCGGATGAGGCCCGCGGGCGCGCCCGTCCCGCCTGGCTTCGCGTGGTCGCGTTCGTCGGTCGCGGAGTACAATAAATCGTGTGGGGCGAGATGGCATCGTCACGTTAACGTCCCGCGGGCGGAATAGGATCACCGCCAGTCGTGCCGGGCCGATCATGCTGCCCGTTTGGCGCCCGTCTCCTGGAGCCGGATTTTGAAATCCTCCGACCGGATCACTCGATAGGCACGGGCTGCAAGTCGATGTCGGCGAGGATGCAAGTGACCGTAGATAAAAGCGTGAGCGGACAGGAAGTCCTGGGCTTGTCTGGAGGATTTGAACCGTTGCATCTGCCGCTCTCGTCGTCGCGTCGGCCGATGTGCGCGATTGTTCAGATATCGGCTTTGTCGGTGCTCCACGCCAGGAAGCAGCCGACGCTGAGCCGCAGTTTGTCGGTCACGATCACCCGCGGCACATCGTGCAAGCTCTTCAGCAATCGTCTGAAGAAGCACCTGGCACCAGCGTCGGACCGTCTCGCAGGACGCAACAATGCCGCGCTCAACCAGGATCAACTCAACATCCCGCAGGCTGAGGCTGAACACCTGGCCCGGCGAACTTAAGCCACGCGGGCCGGACGGCAAAGGTTGCGCCAGAACCATTGCATCTGTGTCTCCCATCCGCAGCGCGGAACGGTCATTTGCCGCTTACGGATTAACGTTGCAAGATCAGGGCGGAGTCGCACGCGTCATATGGCGGCTTCTGCAATCAACAGGAGGAAACCCATGGACATGTCTCGACGTGTCGGAGCAGAGTTCTTCGGCACTTTCTGGCTGGTCTTTGGCGGCTGCGGCGCCGCGGTGCTGGCGGCCGCCTTCCCGGCGCTCGGCATCGGCTTCGTTGGGGTCGCCTTCGCCTTCGGCCTCACCGTGCTGACCATGGCCTACGCGGTCGGCCACATATCGGGCGGTCATTTCAACCCTGCGGTGACTGTCGGACTGTGGGTGGCCGGGCGCTGTGCCAACAAGCACGTCATCCCCTATATCGTCGCGCAAGTGATCGGTGCGGTGGCCGCCGCCGCGGTGCTCTGGCTAGTCGCGTCTGGCAAACCCGGCTGGGTGCCAGGAGGCTTCGCCTCGAACGGCTACGGGGATCTCAGCCCGGGCAAGTACGGGCTCGTCTCCTGCGTCGTGATGGAATTCACCATGACGTTCTTCTTTCTTCTCATTATCGTTGGAACCACCTCCAAGGGCGCGGCCACCGGCTTCGCCGGCATCCCGATTGGCTTGGCGCTCACTCTGATCCACCTCGTCTCGATTCCAGTAACAAATACCTCAGTTAACCCGGCGCGCAGCACTGGGCCCGCGATGTTCGCGGGCGGCGAATACGTAGCCCAGCTCTGGCTGTTCTGGGTCGTGCCGCTTCTTGGCGCTGCTGCCGCCGGGCTTTTGTCGCGCTGGATGTACGAGTCGGAACCGCTTATCGAAACCATAGTGATAGAGGAAAGAAGCGTGTGAACGGTTATTCAGGCCCCGGGCCTTAAAGCGTCACCGCGGGCACATCCGGCATTCGGCGCGCCATCGCGACAGCACTCTCTGCTGAGGAAGCCGGACACGCTCGAAACAGGAGACGTCACCAGCGAGCGATCCATGCACCAACGCGGTCAGTCGCCGGACGTTCGAGGTGTCGCGCTGGCTGGGCGGCGCGCCGCTGCTCCGGCAAGGCGCAGTACCGCCTCCACCACCGCCTCCGCGCTCGCCTTGTTCTGTCCGGCGATATCGAGCGCGCTGCCATGTGCCACGGAGGAGAACAGGATCGGCGTGCCGATCGTCATCCCGGCGGTCCGGTTGGTGGCCAGCAACTTGGCGGCGAGATGGCCTTGGTCATGGTACATCACGATGAAAGCGTCATACCCCGGCTTATGGAACATCGTGTCGGCCCCGAACGGACCCTCCACATCGATCCCGGCCTGACGGGCGGCGGCGATAGCGGGCGCGATGGTGGTGGCTTCTTCGTTGCCGAACAGGCCGTGTTCGCTGGCATGAGGGTTGAGGCCAGCGACGGCGATCCTCGGCTGAATGATGCCAAGGCCGCGCAACATCCGATCGGTGCACTCCATCGCCCGCACCAGCCGCTCATGCGTGATGAGTTCGATGGCACGCTTGAGACCGACATGCAGCGTGGTGTGGACGATACGTGTCTCGTCGAAGCACAGCATCAGGAAGGCATCTTCGACCGGGGTGCCGGTGCAGCGCGCCACGAAAGACGGATACCCGTCGAACGGGATTCCGGCCTGCTTGATGGCAAGTTCGGTCTGTGGGCAGGCGACGACCGCGTCCACCACGCCATCCATGGCTCCTTTGATCGCCATTGCGGCCGCGTCGATGGCGGCTTGGCCGTGGATAGCGGCGATCGCGCCGGGGCGCAGCGGGTGCTCCCCGAACTGCCGCAGGTCGATGATTTCCACCCCGTCGGTCGATCCCGCGCAGGCGAACCCGGGGATGCTGAAGATGTCGGCGACAATGCCGCAGGCGGCGGCATGCCACTGGAGCGCGGAGCGGTCGCCAACCAGGACCGGCCGGCATACGGCGCGCACCCGCTGGTCGAGTGCCGCCTTCAGAGCGATCTCGGGGCCGATGCCGGCCTGGTCACCCAGCGGCAGGGCCAGGACGGGGAGCGTCATGGGTGGGTCTCCTCAGGGTCGATGCAGATCTTGCCGTCGACCAGATGCACCGTCCAGACGCGCAGCGCCTCGGTGCAGGGGGGGCTGGTCGGCGCACCGGTGATGAAGTTGAACCGGCCCAGGTGGAACGGGCACTCCACCTCGCAATCCTCGACAAAGCCCTCGGACAGAAAACCTGGCCCGTGGGTGCAGAGGTCCTGCGTCACATAATAGAGGCCGTCCCTGGTGAATATTGCGTAAGCCTGACCGCCGAGCATGCCGCGTGCCGGCGTATCCTTTGTGACGTCCGTGGCATTGCAGAGCGGCACAAGATGAGACGTATCGGACATGCTGCACCCGTGGTCCCTTGATGTTCGCTAGTCGCACGGACATAGTAGATAGCGCACAAAATACGGATACCTGCCCTTGTGTCAAATCCGATGCCGCGTTGACGCC
>JAQGHW010000072.1 GCA_028291505.1 Rhodopila sp.
GGTCAAAGGCGAAGTCGACCCGGTTGATCTCCGCGCTAAGGGTCAGATGACCACGTTTCGTTCGCCGCGTCATGCGACAAGAAGGTACCCGGGACGACACGTCCAGCAATTTACTCCACTCACTCGTCGCCACCCGTATCCAATCCAGGCGGCATCCTTATCTTCCCAAGAAGGACAAATGAGCTCGTCTCGGGACACCATGTTTTCAGATTTCCCCACTCCGTGACCCTCCGTGCAAACTTCGTGTAACTCCGTGTCCGATTGATTACTTTCCCTCAGCCGGCACAAACGGCCCAGAATCGCGTGCCGGCATTTAGGTGTGCGACCCCAATAAGGACCGCCGCAGGAGTCAAAAAGATTGACGCGATGGAACCTTTTCCTATAAACAGATCCCCATCATCGGGCGTACAGTGACCAGAGCGCTTTGACCGGAAACCGGAGCGTCCAGCCCCAGGCAAGCCGTGATTCTACTCTTTAGTTCCCAACACTGATATCGACCCGCCGCACCGCAACGCTCGGCAGGTTCTTCAAGTCCACGACCCCGTCCGCCGTCGTCTTGATACGCTGCTCGTCGATACCCTCGCTCACCAGTACCTGCCTCACCGCTTCCGCACGCTGTCCCGCCAGGCGGCCGGCATCACGCTTTGGATCTGTCGGGGCCGAAACGCCATCGACCTCAACCGGCTGAAATGGATGGGCGCGGGCAAACTTCGCCGCCGCATGGATCGTTTCTAGGCTCTGCTGATCAAGTTGGGCAGAGAGTGGCTGGAAGTAGACACTGTATTTCTGCGAACCGGTCAGCCATGTGCAGCCCGCGACAGCCAGGAGCAACAGCAAAGACGCCCAACGAACCTGCATTTGATCCTCAACCGCTGTTGACCCTTCGCCGTACCCATCGGAACGGCGCCAGTTCAACCTATGCGGTTCATCGCGCCACGGAAAGGGTCATGTTAACGGGCGGTGACTTCGGCGAAACGCCCCGGCCCGATGACCGCCGTCAGTGGCGCGGCAGGCCCCGGATCGCGCCCCAGCACCAGATCGGCGACAAAACGTCCGGCGGCCGGGGCAGTCTGGATGCCGTATCCGCCCTGTCCGACGCACCAGAAAAAACCCTCCACTCGCGGGTCCCAGCCAAACGCCAGGCTACCGTCCGGCGTGAACGTCCGCAGCCCGGCCCAACTGTGCTCCACCCGGCGCACCGGGATGTCCAGTGCCTGCTGCATCCGATCGATGCCGATCGCGACATCGATTTCCTCCGGCTGCACGTCGTGCGGATGGGTCGGCGTCGCATCGGCCGGCGACACCATCAACCGCGTCCGCGCCTCCGGCCGAGCGTACCAGCCCTCGCTGACATCGACGATCATCGGCCAGTCGGAGACATCAAACGGCGACGGATCGACAATCGCCGCGGTCCGCCGGCAAGGCTGCAACCCCAGCGGTGCGGCCCCCGCGATCCTGGCGACGTCATCGCCCCAGGCACCCGAGGCGTTCACCACGACCGGCGCCCGGAAAATGTCGCCCGACGCCGTCTCGACCTCCCACACCCCTGCCCGCCGTTCGATCCGTCCCGCTCGGCTGCGTAGCCCCAGCGTGCCGCCGTTGGAGCGGAGCATACGAAGAAAACCCTGGTGGATCGCCGCGACGTCCATGTCAAACGCGTCTTCTTCCGTGGCCGCCCCGCCGAGATAACCAGGCCGCAGCGCCGGAACCAGGGCATGGGCTTGCTCGATCGTCACCCGCCGTATGCCCTGACCCTCGGCGAGCGCACTTTCCAGCTCCGGCATCTGCGCATCCGTCGCCAGCAGCAAAACCGGCCGGCGGCGGATCAATGCGATGTCGGCGAACCCGGCCGGCGGAGCCTCATAAAACGGCCTCGACAGCCGCGTGAGCGCCCGCACATCCGGCGGTCCATAGTTCTGGATCCAGATCGCAGCGGAGCGGCCGGTGGTGTGATAGCCGGCGACCTCCTCCGCCTCGATCAGCGCGACGCGCTTGTCGGTGGACAGGAAGGCAGCGGCGGTCGCCCCAGCCATGCCGGCGCCGATCACGGCGATGTCGAAGTCCTGAATGGTCACCTGGCCCCTACCGAACGCGCGTCATTGTGGCAGAGCCATCCGCAAGGCGCCATCAGAGGTTGGTTTCCGCGACGTAACGCCGTGCTGGGCGCTGGCGGCCGGTGCTTTAGTCGTTTGGGAGTCCGAGCAATTGGCGACGCAGGGATTGGGATGGCGGGTGGTCGCCGATGAAGCCGGCGAGCAGGTGATAGGCCAGATCTCGGTTGGCGAAGTCGCCGATCAGCTTGTCGTTGGCGAATACCCGGACGCCGTTGGCAGTGAAGAGGTAGGTTGAGGTGTCGCCGGGCTGGACCGCGGGTGCGGCGGCGACCAGACGCTCGAAATCGGCCTGGTCGGACGGGTCGCAGCCGCCTTTGCCGCAGTTTGCTTCCTCGCCTGCGCGGTATTGCGCCTCTACCCGTGCTTTCGAACCGGACCGGATGAATTTCAGGATGATGACCTTGGTCGCGGGCGAGGTCAGTATCTGCTGGGCGTCGTGGCTGGGCCGCGGCACATAGAGCGCGGCGACGTAAGCCCGGACGGCGAAGATCGTCAGCGTCCGCACCCCGATGCCGTTCAGCGAAAGTGTCTGTCCATTGACGGTATAGCTGTCGGGCAGCGTCTCGCCGGCCAGGGTGGCTGCCGACGCGTTCGACGTGAGCCAGCACACGGTGAATGCCGCCAGGAGCATGCGAGGCAGGGATGGACGCATTGTTGGACGCGGGACCACGTGGAAAAGCCTTTGCTGTATGTATGCGTGCTTCGGCGGGTTACCAAGGTTTCCCGGTTGGGTTCAAGGTTTTCCCGGCGGGTGGGGCTTTGGGGTTTGGATATCGCGGATCGGCGAACTATCTGGTCCCATTGACTGAGGGAGGTGGGTGAATGACCGACAAGCTGTCAATGCCGGTTCCGGTCAAATTTTCCGAGGTGCTTGACGCTCTCGACTTTGTGAGCGTGGGCGATTCTTTCGATCATCTTGCTTATATTTGCATTTCGACCGGGACTGTTCATTGGGTTTCCGACGCGCTCGACCTGGAAGAGGAAGCGCTTCCGGACGATGTCGAGGAGTCTGATGACTACGTGGCTGTGCCGCACCGGCGAGAACTGGATCTGGGAAGCAAGCTGGTTTTCGCCTTCGCCGAACAGGTGATGCCTGACGATTATGACACGGTCAGGGATATTTTTCGGAAGCGGGGCGCCTACGGCCGGTTGAAGGAGTTCCTGGCGAGCACGGGTATGCTGCAGAAGTGGTACGACTTCGAGACCAAGACCACTGAAGCGGTGCTGCGGGCGTGGTGCCGGGAGAACGGCATTGTACTGGAAGACGAATTAACGCCCGGGGGGTGAGTTTGGCCGGATCATCGCGGCCAGGTCGCCGGGTCGGAGCCGCGGGGCGACGGCGCCCTCGAGCAGGGCGTTGGCGGCGCTATTGAGCGCGGTGACTCGTATTGTTGCCGCTCTGCGCTGGGCGGGGGGAAGATGGATGAGGCTGGCGGTGTATTCTGCGGCCACCTCTGCCATGCCGGCGGCCCAGATCGCGTTGTTCTCACGCTGTGTCAGAGAGGCGGGTGTCAGAGAGGCGGGTGTTGGAGCGGCGGCCGGCGCTGGGGCTTGCGGGGCGGCGGGGGCTTCGGCCTTCAGGCGGGACTGGACTTGCGCGATGCGCTTTTGGGTTTCGGCGACGCTGGCCAGCACGGCATTCTCGTACTCGGTGGCGGCGGGTTCGGGGGCTTGCGATGGTTCGGGTTCGGGGCGGCGGTCGCGGAGGGCTCGGCGGTTCTGTTCGGCGCTGCGGTTCAGGGCGTTGGCATTGCCGCGCAGGCGGAGGGTCATGGCGAGGGAAATGTCGTCGGACATGGAGAGGCTGAGGGAGCCGAGGGCGGCAAGGCTGTATCCGAGGACCTGGGCGATCGACAAGAGGTCGAGGTGATCCTTCGCGCCGTACGCGTTGATGGTCTCACACGCGGCCATGCGGGCGAAGGCGAGATCGCCGCCGCTGGCCGTGAGGAACATCGGTGCGATCAGGAGGACGATGACGTTCATCAGGATGTCGAACGGGTGGAGGTCGACGTCTGGGGTTGGTTCGGTTGTTGGTTGGGTCATGCCGCCGGGCTGCTGGTTGGGGTGGTGGCATTCTAGCCTGGGTTGTGGGGGTTTGTCAAGACTTGTTTCCTACGGTGGGTTTTGGCGAGGGTTTGGGAGTGCGGGGGGTCATATGCTGGTTGTCGTCCCTGACGGATTGCGTAATAAGCGCTCCCTAAAATTGACATCAAAAGCGCAGACACGGTATCAACGATATCGATTCACAAAAAATGGTAGCCATGGGTTCTCTTAATGTCCGGAACCTCTCCGACGAAACCCACAAAGCCCTGCACATCCAGGCCGCGCGGCATGGTCGCAGTATGGAAGCAGAGGTCAGGGCTATTCTGGACGACGCA
>JAQGHW010000711.1 GCA_028291505.1 Rhodopila sp.
AGGGCGTGTCGATGGATTCATCACTTCCGGGACGGCGCGGCATCATGGGATTAGGGGCGGCCGTCATCTCTGTCTGTTGGTCATTGCCAGCTATGGCAGAGGATCCTGTGCTTGTTCCCGCGCATCAGCTGATTGATGGGCTGCTTCGGGTCATGAAGGCTGGAGTCCACACATCATTCTCCGATCGATTTAATATGCTGGCTCCGGTGATCGATCAGACCTTCGACCTGACGGCAATTTTGCAGTCCTCGGTTGGTCCGGGAGCATGGCAGTCGCTTTCTCCTGATCAGCAGGAGCTTCTGTTGAAGGCGTTCCGACAATATACGATTGCATCCTATGTTAGCAGCTTCGATGGGTTCAACGGGCAGCGCTTCACCGTGAACCCCGAGACCCGGAGCGTCGGGAATGAGCAGGTCGTGCAAACGAAGATCATCCCTGTAACGGGGGACGGGCATGATCTGGATTATGTCATGCGTCAGGGTCCCGCAGGATGGCGGATCATCGATGTACTGGCGGATGGAGCTGTGAGCCGCGTCGCGGTGCAACGGTCGGACTTCCGGCAGCTGATCCGACAGGGAGGCGCGCCTGCACTAAGTCAAAGCCTGAACGCCAAATTCGCAACCTTATCCAATTGACGCCCTCGTCTGTCGAAAAGCGAGCGGTCTCAGAACACCAAGGCGCAGGCGCTCACCGTCGAGTGCCCGCGGTGATGGTGCGGAGCCCGGACCCCCAACTTTGCTGCAGTCCCGGTTCAAATCGACGAGAGGATTCGAACCTCTGCCCTTCATGCTATGAGCCCGGGGCAACCTCCACGCGGTCATCACGATCCGGCACGAGCATTCGTCCGCGTCCGCGCATGACGGAGAACGCCTGGGCGAAGTGGTCGACGAAGGCTCGGACCGCGGGCAACATGCCCCTGGTGGTGGTGAAGACCAGGTGGACGATCCCTTCCGGCGTGCTCCACTCGGGCAATACGTGGACCAGTACCCCGCGACGCACATCCTCCATGCAGCAATCCTCCGGCAGGAGTGCCACGCCCACGCCTGCAAGGGCTGCGGCACGCAAGATGCTGAGTTCCTCACAGCACAGCCGTGGCGCATGGACGAAGCTGCGCGTCTCGCCTTCGACGCTCACCAGGTCCCAACGATCGCGATCCAGATGCTCGCCCATCGAGACGGTTGGAAGCTGGGCCAGATCCTCGGGCGTGCGCAGCACTCGTCCGGCCAGGAGTGCGGGATCGGCGACCAGGACGAGATGACTGCTGCCCAGTGTACGCACGGTCAAGGACTGGTCGGTGTCAAGATCCGACCGGATCCTAAAGGCGACGTCGACCCGTTCGTTGATCAGGTCGACACGACGGTTCGACAGGTGCAGTTGCACGCGGACCAGCGGATACCGGTTCAGGAAACTGGTCATCGGCCCGGGGCCGAGGATCAGGGGAAGCTGCGGCGGGCAACTGATCTGCAGGTTGCCACGGACTTCATCCCGAGAGCGGGCAACGATCGCTTCGGTCGCGTCCACCCCCCCGGCGATGATTTCGCATTGGGCGAAAACCTCGCGTCCGATGTCGGTGACCTGGACGCTGCGGGTGGAGCGCTCGATCAACCGTACACCCAGGTCCCGTTCAAGCTGTGCCACCCGCTTGCTGAGCTTCGACTTGGGTTCGCCGGTCGCGCGCGATGCCGCGGAGAAGCCGCCGTGGCGCACGACCTGGGCGAAATACTGAAGGTCGTTCAGGTCCTGCATCGCCGCCTCCCTGGAAGCCGATTGTTTCTCCCAGGGAGACGCTGTGTGGGCAAGCTTCTATCTACTGACCTCGTTCCCATGGCCTAGATCACCAACCACGGCTTCGCCTTTGGAGCCACCAGTTCAGACCGGGAGATACGAGATGAAGAAGGTTCTTGGGATCCACAGCAACCCCAACCAGCACTGGGTCGGCGACGGCTTTCCGGTCCGCACGCTGTTCAACTACGACGACCCGGGTACGAAGATCAGCCCCTTCCTGCTGCTGGATTTCGCGGGTCCCGCCATCTTCCAGGCGACCACGAAACCGCGCGGGGTCGGTCAACATCCGCACCGTGGCTTCGAGACGGTGACTATCGTCTACGAAGGCGAGGTGGCGCATCGCGACTCGACCGGTCAGGGCGGCGTCATTGGGCCGGGCGACGTCCAATGGATGACGGCGGGTGGCGGCATCCTGCACGAGGAATTCCATTCACCTGGCTTCACCCGAACCGGCGGACCGTTTCGTATGGTGCAACTATGGGTGAACCTGCCGGCCAAGGACAAGATGAGCGCGCCTGGATATCAGTCGATCCTCGCAGGCGACATCCCCTCGGTCGATCTGCCCGAAGGCGCCGGCCGCGCCCGCATTATCGCCGGCGACCTACGCGGCGTCCATGGCCCGGCGCGCACGTTCACACCGATCAATGTCTGGGACGTGCGGCTCAACGGCGGCAAGCCCGTCTCGCTCGACGTGCCGGACCGCCACACCGCTGCCGTCGTCGTCCTGTCCGGACGGGTCAAGGTCAATGGCGGCCAGTCGATGGGCGAGGCCCAGATGTGTCTGCTAAGCCGCGAAGGAAGCGGAGCGGTGATCGAGGCTGACGGCGACGCGGTCGTTCTCGCGCTCACCGGGGAGCCGATCGATGAGCCGGTCGTGGGCTACGGGCCCTTCGTCATGAACAGCCAGGCGCAGATCCGCGAAGCCATCGAGGATTTCAAGGCCGGGCGCTTCGGCCAAATGGCCCCCGCCTAGTTCAGCGGCGACCCCGCGCGGGAAATACATCTACACAGATCCCGGGCGGCGTTACTCACGCCGCCCGGCCGGCGAGGGACTGTGCTTCATGCGGAATTCCGGGGGGCGCCTGAAACTGGCGAAAGGGATCGATCGGGAAAGCGCGCCGAGACTTGCTGGCTCGTGCCAGCAAGTATAGCCGGCCGCATGGAGGACAAGATGTTTCATGCCGTTTCCAACCGGCTCAAAACCGTTGCGGCGTAGCGAAGGAAATGGAATCTGCGGCAGTCGGCGGTGACTTGCTGATGGGTGCGGGAGCGGAACGGAGGACGTTACGCAACGCGTCGTAGGCCCGGCAGAAGCCGCCAGCCGATCGCGGGCACTTGAATCCAGTTCTCGGGAATGGCGGGCGAACGCTGCGCACGGTTCCGCCGGATCCGAATAACCCGAATTGTACTGCACCGAATGGTTGCGACATGGCGGTTCAGATCAGCACGGTCGGGGAAAAGGTTGCTGCTGGAAGCAGGGGCGACTGAACC
>JAQGHW010000720.1 GCA_028291505.1 Rhodopila sp.
GGCGTATCCAATGCCGAGGCGATCGTGGCCAGCCGCACGCGCCCGAGCACCGCTTGCGCCCGCTCCAGCGCGGCCTCGTCGATGTCGGCCATCAGGACGTGGCCACCATGGTCCATGAACCCGCGCACCGTTTCGATGCCGATACCGCCCGCGCCGCCGGTGACGATGATGCGCTTGCCGGTGAAAGTCGACGCCATCTCAGGCCACCAGCGCCGGATAATCGAGCGTCGCCATCACCTGCGCCCGCCGCATGTATCGAACCTCCTGCGGCATGTAATCCGCGACGGCGTTGTGCACCGTGCCGATATTGTCCCACATCAGCACATCGCCCACCGCCCAGTGATGCGCATACAGGAAATCCGCACGCTCCTGATGGCGGAACAGGTAATCCAGGATCGAGCCGCTCTCGTGCTCATCCATCCCGTCGATCCACATCGTGTATCCGGGATTGGCATACAGCACCTTACGTCCGGTCAACGGATGGATCCGCACCAGTGGTTGCGACACCGGCGGCTTCTTACGCTTCTGTTCGGCGGTCAACGGCGCCCGCCGCGAGCCTGGACGCAGCCGCATCACCTCCCAGAATTTCTCGAAGTCGTGCGTCGCCGTGCGGCCTTCCAGCTTGTGCTTCAGTTCGTCCGGCAATTCGTCATACGCCGCGTGCATGTTGCGGAACTGGGTCTCACCCACCGATTTGCCGTTGCGCATGGGCACCGCCTGAGCGTGCAGCACGTTCGCCAGCGCGATCTCGCGGCTGTACGACATATCGGTGTGCCAACCCTGCCCGGCGTCGTTCAGGCCCACCGGCTTGCCGTCCGGGCCGACCTGATTGGACAGGATCATGACGTCGGGAAAATCCGGCTCATGGAACAGGTTGGCCACGTTGACCTCCAGGTCGCCGAACCGCCTGGCGAAGGCGGCGAAGGCCGGCGTGTCGAAGGTCTGGTTGGGGAAGCAAAGCACCCCGTGCTGGCCTAATGCCCGCAGCAGCGTACGGAATTCCCCGTCCGACAACGGATGCGCCAGGTCGATATCTTCGACGCGCGCCCCGAGGGTCTGGCCGCTCGGTATGATGTTCATGATCGACACTCCTGTTACGCCCCTGGCCAAGGCAAGTTCTACACCGGCCGAAGCCGACCCGCCGCCACTCGGCGTCATTGCGAGAAGTGCAGCGACGCGGCAATCCCCGCAAGGACACGCTCCGTCGGGCCAGTTTGCCGCGCATGCCCAAGGGCTTGACCCGAGGCGCTACTCTCCACGCAATGACGGCAGCGGTGATACGGATGGATCGGCCAGCCGCACGACCGCAGCCACAACCTCCTCCGGGTTCTCGCGCGACAAGAAATGTCCGGCGCGCGGGATTAACCGCCTTTCCATGCCGCCGGTAAACAGGCGGTCGCGTGGGATCGAACCGGCCGGCGGGCCGACACCATCTGCTTCGCCGTGCAAAACGATCGTCGGGACCGGGATCGGCGGTTGCGCCGCCAATGCCACCTCCAGCGCGTCATAGGCCGGGTCGCCGGGAGCATTACCGTAACGATGTCGATAGGACTGGATCGTCACGTCGACAAAGTCGGCATTTTCGAAATTCACCGCCGTTGCCTGGAACGTTGCATCATCGAACACCCAGTTCGGCGACCACAGCCGCCACAGCAGTCGCGAAATCCCGGCTCGGTTCGTTGCCAATCCAGTCCGCCCGCGATCAGTATGAAAATACCACTGATACCAGTAACGAAATTCCTGCTCGGCGGAGGCAGGACGAGCCGCGGCAGCGATGTTCTGAATGCCATAGCCGGTGATGGCGACAAGTCCGGAAACGCGCTCCGGCCACAACGCCGCCACCACGCAGGCGGCCCGCCCGCCCCAGTCGTACCCAACCAGAATGGCGGACGGGATCGACAGCGCATCCATGAAGTCCCGCACATCCGCGCCCAGCGCCGCTTGCTGTCCACTGCGCGGAGTCGTCGCCCTCAGGAACCGGGTCTGCCCAAAACCACGCAACCACGGCACCAGCACCCGAAAGCCCGCTTTGGCCAAAGGCGGCGCGACATCGTCATAGTCGTGCACATCCGACGGCCAACCGTGCAGCAGGATGACGGCGCGACCGTCGGGCGGGCCGAACTCCAGATAGGCGATCTCCAAAACCGGGGTGCGAACGGTCTGCATCGTCAATACGCCAGGAACCCGCCATCGACCGGCAACGTCACGCCGGTGACGTAACGAGCGAGATCGGACGCCAGAAACACCGCCGGCCCGGCGATATCCGCCGGATCACCCAACCGCCCAAGCGGGATGCGCTGGGCGAAATTTGCCATGTAGTCGGGATTCTGGCGCGCGTCGGCGTTCAGTGGCGTGGCGATCATGCCGGGGGCGATGGCGTTGACCCGCACACCTTGCGGCGACAACTCGATCGCCAGCGCCTTGGTCAATGCCCGAACACCGCCCTTCGATGTGGTGTAGGCGGCCGAATTCGGCAGTGCGACAAAGGACTGGATGGAACCGATATTGATGATCGACCCTTTGGTCGCCTTCAACTGGTCGAGGAACGCGGTGACCATGTTGTATGGCCCGTCGAGGTTGACCGCCATCGTCGCGTCCCAGTCGGCACGGGCGCTGGCGGCCTCCAGCTTGCCGCGCCGGATAATGCCGGCGTTGTTCACCAGGATCGAGATCGGACCGACCTTTTTCGCGAGGCCGTCGCAGGCCGTCCGGTCGGAAACATCCACCACATGATATTCGCCGCCGATGGCAGCCGCGACTCGCGCAGCACCTGCCTCATTCACGTCGGTCACGATCACCCGAGCGCCATTCTCGGCCATGGCGCGCGCGATGCCCTCGCCGATGCCCGATCCGCCACCGGTGACCAACGCCACCTTGCCGTCGAGCAACATCTCAGCGCACCAGGTTGTTGGTGACGGCGCCGCCGGTCGCGGTTCGTCCGCCATCGACGACATATTGGGCGCCAGTGATGTTCGAGGCGAGGCTGGAAGAAAGGAAGATCACGAGATTGGCGACTTCCTCGGCAGTGCCGTACCGCCCGATCGGGATGTTCGCCTGATACCGGGTACCCACGCTGGCCGGATCGTCGGGGCTCAGCATCGACTCCAGCGAATGGATCATCCGCGTGTCGATCGGCCCCGGGCACACGCAGTTCACTCGTACGCCAGCCCGAGCGACCTCCCCAGCCGCGGTCTTGGTCAGCCCGATGACAGCGTGCTTGGAGGCGACGTAGGCCGGCATCCCCGGCGAGGCCACCAATCCGGCCACCGAGGCGGTATTCACCACCGCGCCGCTGCCCTGTTTGATCATGACCGGCAGCACGTGCCGCAGCCCGAGGAACACGCCTTTGACGTTCACCGCCATGACGCGGTCGAACATCTCCTCATCGTATTGGTGGGTGGGTGCTACAGTGCCCTCGATGCCTGCGTTGTTGCAGAAGCAGTCGATTGAGCCGTACTTCTCCAGCGCCAGCTTCACATAGTTTTGCACGTCGGCGGACTGGGTTACATCGGCGGGGACGAAAAGCGCCTCCCCGCCCTGCTGGCGCAGGATGCCGGCGGTCGCCTCTCCGGCGGCCTGGTCACGGTCGACAACTACCACCTTCGCCCCGCGGCTGGCGAATCCCACCGCGGCTGCTCGGCCGATGCCGTTGCCCGCGCCTGTGATCAGGGCGACTTTGCCGTGGAAGTCCATCGTTTCCTCGCTTCGCTGTTGGCGTTGCGAGGAAGCCTAAACCATTCGTATGCGGACGGGAATGTCAGGATGGGTTAGCGGCGCCCATAGGCCACGGTCAAGACCTAGGCTCGCCGAAGCTGCGCCTCATCGACCACCCGTTCGTGGTTGTCCAACGCACTTTTCGCCCGATACTGGCACCCCTGACTGGACACCGGCATCCTGCGCACGATTGTATAGATCCCGGGCCTAACATTGACGTTGGAACTGTTCGTCATCAGCGCGACCTTATCGCCGGCCGCGAACTTGTACTCGCCCAATGACCGTTCCCTCCTGCAACATTAGGGGCGGCGCACGGGGCGCCGCCCGGCATGTCAGCTCGCCTGAAGATTGACGGCCGAGGTCTTGCCCTGCTGCCCACGCTCCAATTCGAAGCTGATTGTCTGACCCTCATTCAGAGTCTTCAACCCGGCGCGCTCAACTGCCGAGATGTGGACGAATACGTCCTTGGAGCCGTCGGACGGCTGAATGAAACCAAAACCCTTTTGTGGATTGAACCACTTAACTGTACCTGAAGCCACGTGAAGTCTCCGCAACTGGCCAAATCCCGCGCATATGCGGGATATCTTACTTTTCAAGTGGGGAGAGTACGGCGCCCCCCCGATGAGACCAATGATCATACGATCAACAGACGCAAAGCGGCGCGAAATAGGGATCTTGCCCCGGCTGAAAAGTTCAGCCGTTCAACCTTCATACAGGACCCGGCCAAAATAAGACAACACTTATTTCACCGACCTTTCACAACCTCGGCATCGCTGAATTCAAGCCGCGCCACGTCCCCGTCGCGCGCCACCCGTGTCCCGGGCAAAGCCGCGAGCCTTTCCACCCCGCCCAACCTGAGGCTATAGAATTGTCACAAACAGGGGATGAGACGATGGCCGAGTTCGACTACATCATCGTGGGCGCCGGTTCCGCCGGCTGCGTGCTGGCAAACCGGTTGAGCGAGGACAAAAGCTGCACCGTGCTGCTGCTGGAGGCCGGGCCCAGGGACAGCTCGATGTGGATCAACATCCCGGCCGGCTTCACCAAGCTGCTCAACAACCCGAAATACAACTGGAACTTCGAGAGCGAACCCGAACCCAACGCCAACAACCGGCGCATTCCCATCCCGCGCGGACGCACGTTGGGAGGTTCCAGTTCGATCAACGGCATGCTGTACGTCCGCGGCAACCCGCTGGACTACAACACGTGGTCGCAATTCGGAAACATCGGCTGGGGCTACGACTCGGTGCTGCCGTATTTCCGCAAGGCCGAACATTTCGGTCCCGGCGGCGACGAATCCCGCGGGCGCGGCGGGCCGCTGAATGTGGAGCATATGCGGGAGCGTGCCGAACTGCTCGACGCGTTCATCGACGCCGCGGTGGACCAGGGGTACCCCCGCAACAAGGACTACAACAACGGCCGCCAGGAGGGTTTCGGCTACTTCCAGGTCACCCAGAAGAACGGTGAGCGCTGGTCCTGCGCACGCGGCTACCTCGCCCCCATCCGCAACCGCCCCAACCTGAAGATCGAGACCGAGGCGCTGGCAACAAAGGTGTTGCTGCAGGGCAAGCGCGCGGTAGGCGTCGCCTACACCCAGGGCGGCGTCGCCCGGGAAGCGCGCGCCAACCGTGAGGTCATCCTGTCCGCCGGAGCGGTGAAATCGCCGCACATCCTCGAACTCTCCGGCATCGGCAACCCCGAACTGCTGCAGTCGGTCGGAATTCCTGTCCAGCATGCACTGCCTGGCGTCGGGGAAAACTACCGTGACCATTATGCCCCGCGCATGAACTGGCGGGTGAAGCTGCCGGTAACCCTGAATGAGCGCAGCCGTGGCTTCGCGTTGGCCAAGGAGGTGGTGAAATATTACACCCAACGGCGTGGCATCCTGACCTTCACCGCCGGCATCGCCTTCGGCTTCATCAAAACCCGGCCGGAGTTGGAGGAGCCCGACGTCCAGTTCCACTTTGCCCATGCCAGCTACGGCAATGCCCAGAAGCGCGACCTGGAAACCGAACCCGGCATGACGCTGACGGTCTATCAGTGCCGGCCGGAATCGAAGGGCTCCATTCACGCCAAATCCAGCGATCCCGAAGCGTCGCCGGCGATCCGGCCGAACTACCTGGCCGACCCGATCGATCAGCGCGTGCTGGTGGATGGCATGAAAATCGGCCGGGGCATTATCAACAACCGCGTCCTGGACAAGTACCGCGCGTATGAGATGAACCCCGGCGACAAGGTCCAGACCGACGCGGAGTGGCTGCAGTTCGCCCGCGAGAACGGCCAGACCACCTACCACGTGATCGGCACCTGCAAGATGGGTCCGGACCCAATGGCGGTGGTTGACGATCGGCTGCGCGTGCACGGCATTGCCGGCCTGCGGGTGATTGATGCGTCTATCATGCCCACCGTTCCGTCGGGCAATACCAACGCCGCGGTCATCATGATCGCCGAAAAGGGCGCCGACATGATCAAGGCGGCAACCGCCGGCGATCTGCGGGC
>JAQGHW010000077.1 GCA_028291505.1 Rhodopila sp.
CGGACCGGATCGCGGTGGATCATTACCGGGAACTGATCCGGTATTTCGGGGATGACGATCCTGCGACGCGGGTGATGCTGGAGGGGATCCTTTCGGTCGAAGAAGAGCATGCGACGGATATGCACGATTTGCTGGTCTCCCATGAGGGCATTCCGCCGCTGGGATCATGATCACGCTGAGCGGAACGTTAGTAGCGTGTGAATCGTTAGATCTAACATGGAGATAGAGCGCTTTCACCCTGCGCGGTCAGGGTAAAAGTGCTCTAGTGTCCTGCCCCCGAAGTCCGTCGCATCTTGCGGCGGACGCAGGGGACCAGCAGGCCACTGAAAACAAAGAGCTAGTGTCACGAATTCTGAGGTTCGCCACTATGGCGGACTTCAGATTCGGGACACTAGAGGATTGACTTCGGTTCGGCTGGCGCCGGTCGCCTCAGGTGGTTGAACCCGAGGCGACCGGCGTTCGGGCCGTTCAGCTCACTGGCGTTGCGAGTGAGGCGGCGACCTTGACGCCGTCCGGGCTGCCCAGGCCTGTGCAGGCATCCCACCCGACGGTCGCCGCGAAGTCGCCGTTGTTGCCGTTCGTGATGTCGCGAAGCGCATCGAGTGACGCGTAGAGACGCGGATTGATGAACCCGGCGGAAGCCCCGCCATTGTTGGCGTTGATGCGTGCGATCAGGCCGGCCCAGAGCGGAGCGACCGCGCTGGTCCCGCCGATCACCGTGTTTGTTCCGTCGATGCGCACGTTATAGCCGGTCTCTGGATCGGCATCGCCGCTGACGTCGGGGACGCCGCGGTTGCTCAGCGCCGCGCCGCCCCCGGATGTGCGCGTTGCGTGGAGCCCGTCCTGCCAGGCGGGCACCGGGAAGAAGCCGCTGACGCCTCCCCCGCCGGAACCGCCCTGGCCACCGTCGTTCCACACGGACTCGGCGGTGATCGTGGCCCCTGAGGCCTGGAGGTTTGTCCCGCCGCAGGCCAGCACATGCGGGCTGGATGCGGGGAAATCGACGTGGTCGGAACCGTCGGTCGCACCGTCGCTGGATCCGCTGTCACCGGATGCGGCGCAAACGGTAATGCCCATCGTGGCGGCGGCCTGGAATGCCGAATCGAAGGCGCTCATCGACTGATTTGTCCAGGCAGATTCCGGACTACCCCAACTGATGGAAATAACCGAAGGCTTGTGCGTGGTGTCATGGATCGCGGTGGTGATCGCGTCGAGGAAGGCAGCATCCGTGTTGGCCGCGAAATAGACGGCGATGCGCGCCTCGGGGGCGATGGCGCCGACCACCTCGATGTCGAGCATGACTTCGCCGTCAGGTCCGTTCGCATCGCCCGTTGGGCTATTCTTGCCGTGGTCGACGGACACGGCGACGACCGTTGGGCCAGGGCTGATGCCGAGCGACGAGAAATACTTGGTCAAATCCGCCGTCCGCTCACCGCCACCGAGCTCGATGATGGCGACGCATTCACCTTTTCCGGCTCCGGGCGGGAAATTATAGGCCGCGGCGATCTGCAGCGGCGAGTACGACACGGAATTCCCTCCGTTGGCGTGCCATTGGACGTTGCCGCGTGGCTGGTGGGTGCGGAAATGCGGCTTTGCCACCGGCCGGTTATCCAGGCCGAGTACGGCTTCGACGCAGTCCTTCAGTTCGCCCGGCACTTGTACGTTTCCGACCCGTCCGCGATATGATCCGCCGGGATACTCGAACCGCTGCAGATCGACGCCGAACGCGGCGTTGAACCGACCGACGGTTCCCGAGAGTATTACCGTCCGCCGTCCGGCATGTTCCTGGACGACCGCGAGATCGTGCGCCGCTGCGAAGGTCCGGATCTCGGCGAGATCACTGTCGCGGGCGCCAAATTGCTGCGCGAACGCTTCACGTGAGAGATGTGGGCCTACATGGTCAGGGTGCGAGAGCTTTTGCACCCGCCCTTTCAACACGTCAGGTTGGTTGCGGCGAAGGAGCACTGTGACCTCCAACCGCTCCGTGGGGTCGGCTTTGCCAACGGATTTTGCGCCCGGCAATGGCTGGCGCTCGCTGCCTTTGAGTGGATGCTGTGCCATTTGTATCTCCCCTCCACTTCTATGTGGAACCCTGACTATACCATCAGGTTATTCGAGAAGGGCGTGAACCGGCTCACAGTTTCGTGGCTTGTTTGGTAATGTTCCACAAGATGAGGTATGTCGACTGCATTGCTTCTGGAGTTTCTTAAACATCCGATGTCGTTTTTGGCTTGGCCGGAGGCGTGGCGCCCATGTCAATTCTGTACCGTTCCGAATCCTGCCCGCAACCGCTCTCCAGGGCGCGACGTTTTTCGACATCACTGTCCTCGAACAACAACACAGTTTCGGTGGCGGAATGCTTCGGAGGAATCGCTCCACGCCTTGATGGTGGCCTGTTCATGCCCGTCAATTAACCCTGTACCGGTTCGCCGCTGCAGCGCCCCGAGCCCCGCGATCAGCTTGAGCCCAAGGACTCCCATCAGAGACGGGCGATACGTTGTCAAACGCCGGAAGACGGCGCCGGGGCGGACATCTGACTGCTGTTCCGCCTCGGCCTAATGCCTTCCTCCACCCCCGCCGTGCCCGCCGCCGCCATGTCCACCCCCGGAGTGTCCCCCACCTCCTGAGCGTCCACCGCCCGGAATAGATGGCATCCCGTGGCCCGCCGCCGGGGATCGGAAAGCGTGGTCGCCGTGGAATCCGCCGCCACCGCGGTGATCGCCGTCGCGGTACGGGCCGACAGCGTAGCCTGGCCCCCAGCCGCCATAGGCGAATCCCGCGGGTTCATAGTAATCGACCCCGACGCCGGCGCCATATCCACCGTAGCCTCCGTCGGGGACGGCACAGCCGGATACCAGCGCGGAAAGGCCGATCAAGCAGGCGACCACGTTCAGACGTGCGTGAAGGTAGCTCATTTGGTCACCTGCTTGCGCTCATTCTCCGGCCATTCGAGCAGCCCAAAGGGCGCCCCTAGCGGATCAGCCACGACCGCGACCTTGCCGCCGTCGCGATCGACCCGCGGCTCCACCAGCACTTTCCCACCGAGCGCCACGACCTTCGCGGCGGTGGCGACCGCGTCCTGCACCCGGATGAAGTTGAGCCAGTGGGGATGGAGGTCGGCCCCGCCAGTGGGGAGCGAATTGACGCTCGCTCGGGCATAGTTGTCGGATGCAACGATGAAATGCTGGGCGCCCGGGACACGCTGGGCCCCCGGGTCAGGGGGCAGGTCGAAGACGTCGTAGTCGAACAGGGTCTGGTAGAACGCGGCGTCGGCATTGGGGTCGCTGGTGATCAGCGAGCTCCAGATCCAGTCTCCCGGAGGCGCCAGGTCGTCGGGCGGATCGCCGCTGCTGGAGGCGAGGACCGCAAAAACCGCTCCCTGCGGGTCCGCCAGGACGGCATCCCGGCCGAGGTTGGGGATATCATGTGGTCCGAACAGCAGCTTGGCGCCATGGTCGACCGCAAGCTTGGTTGTCGCATCGACGTCGGTGGTGGAGA
>JAQGHW010000797.1 GCA_028291505.1 Rhodopila sp.
CTGAATACTGTGTTCGGCGGGACGGGCGGCCCGATCCAGTAATGCGGACTGCGCCGCGGTTCGGGACCCAGGATCACCGTCAGCCGCTGCTCCGGCCCGCGCAATCCGATCCAGAGCCGCGGCTGAATACCGGGTTGGAAGGCTGACACCATGGTTTGCCCTCATGCGGATGGTTCGGAATGCCCGAGCAGGAGTCGCCGTAGAGGACGAAATGATGTCCTGGCCCGCGTGGCAGGATGGACTGGATCGGCATCGGTCAATGGTCCGTCGTCGCGGCCCTCGGATCGGTTCCGCGCGCCCATTCGTTGACCAGGGTGAAGCCGACCCCCAGCAGCACCGGCCCGAGGAAAATACCCAGCAGTCCGAACGCCAGCGCACCGCCGAGCACACCCAGGACCGTCAGCAGGAATGGCAGTTGCGCACCGCGGGAAATGAACCACGGCCGGATCAGGCTGTCGGAACCGGAAATGGCGCCGACGCCGTAGATCGCCAGGAAGATGCCCCAGCCGAGATGGCCGCTGCTGATCAACCAGATTGCCGCCGGGATCCAGATCACCGGCGCGCCGATCGGCAACACCGACAGCAGGCCGGCGATCCCGCCCAGCAGCACCGGCCGCGGTACACCAGACAGCCACAGGCCAAACGCCGTCAGGATTCCCTGCACCACCGCGGTGCCCAGGATGCCGTAGACCACGCCTCGGACCGTCGCACCGGTGACGATGATCAGCCGGTCGGCCTGCACGCCGGCGATGCGGTGCAGCAACAGGCTGAGGCGGTCGGCGATCGGATCGCCATAGACGTAGAAAAAGAAAGCGACGAACAGCGCCAGCAGGAACATCAGGACGCCGTTGGCGATGCCCAGCAACAGGCTGAGGCCGTTCTCGACGACAATGCCGAAATAGGGGCGGAGTGCCTCCAGCATCACGCTGATGTCGGCGGCCCAGCGGTTCCACAGATCGCCGACGGTGTTGCCGATCAGCGGGATGTCGAACACCCACAGCGGCGAATCCGGTAGGCCGGCGCGCAATCCGTCCATGATCGCGTGCCGCAGATGGTTCACGTCGTCGGCACTGCCCGGCGCGGCGACGGCGATCGGCAGCACCAGGACCACGGCGGTCAGCAGCACCATCAGCAACGCGGCCCATATGCGCGGCAGGCGCAGGTGCAGCCGCAACCAGTCGTACACCGGCCAGGTGGTGAAAACCAGGATGCCGGCCCATAGCAGCGCCGAGATGAACGGATAGAGAACCAGCACGCAACCGATCGCCACGCCGCCGAGCAGCAGGCCCATCAGGATCCGTTCAGCGATCATGCTTCTCCATCCCCGGCTGCTCGCATTTCACGATTGCTCGAATTGGGGGCGATCGCCACTACGTCTTTGTTTGATCGCATGATTCACACACGTTGAACATCCTGCCCGGGGTGCCTTCTCGGGGTGTCTGCCAGGGGCGATCGTGCTCTAGCCAAGCACAGCGCTCGCCTGTAGCTTCCGGCCCGAACCGGTGCCCTTATCGGACCGTGTCCGGATCGTCCGTCGGGGGCGGAGGCCGGCACCAGTCGTTGCGTGTTTCGGACAGGCACACAAGAGGGCATCGATGCTCGCCGTCGGCGCTTGTCGTCGACGCCACAGGAAGAAGGAGGGGCCGCCATGCCGCGCTTAGCCGCCAATCTATCGATGATGTTCAACGAGGTGCCGTTCCTCGACCGCTTCGCGGCCGCTCGGCGCGCCGGTTTCGAGGGTGTGGAATTCCTGTTTCCTTACGAATTCCCCGCTGCCGCCCTGCGCGAACGGCTGAGCGCGGAAGGCCTGACCCAGGTCCTGTTCAACTTGCCGCCCGGCGACTGGGCGAACGGGGAGCGCGGGATGGCCAGCCTTCCCGGACGCCAGGCGGAGTTCCACGAGTCGGTGAAAAAAGCGCTGGATTACGCGGCAGCGCTGGACTGCCGGCAGGTGCATTGCATGGCTGGGATCGTGCCGGCAGGCGTATCGCTGACCACGGCGGCGGCGGTGTATGCCGCAAACCTCGCCTGGGCAGCCGAACAGGCGAAGCCGGCCGGTGTGCGTTTGGTGATCGAGCCGATCAACCACCGCGACATGCCGGGGTATTTCCTGAACACGCAGGCTCAGGGAGCCGCGTTCGTCGAGGCAATCGGCCGCGATCGGCTGGGGCTGCAGTTCGACGTCTACCACGTGCAAATCACCGAGGGCGACATCACCAAGCGGATGGAGCAGTTCATGCCGGTGATCACGCATATGCAGATCGCGGATGTGCCGGCTCGGAATGAGCCCGGGACCGGGGAAATCGGTTGGTCTTACGTGTTCCGGCGGATGGACGAACTCGGCTACCAGGGGTGGGTCGGGTGCGAGTACCGGCCCGCGGGGGACACCGTGGCCGGGCTGGGCTGGCGTGAGCGGTTCGACGTTTGAGGGTTTGTCGTGCCCCCGTGTCATGCCCGGGCTCGGCCACGCCCGGGGATGACACGAAAAGGGTGATCGCCCGAACAGCAGCATTCGCATCTCTAAAGGAGCAAACGACATGAAGATCGGATTTATCGGCCTGGGCATCATGGGCCGCCCGATGGCGCTGAACCTGAAGAACGCCGGCCATGACCTGATCGTCCCGGAACGGTCCAGCCTGACCGAGGAAATCCGCGCCGCCGCCAAGGTGGTCGCGACCCCGAAGGCAGTGGCGGCGGAGTCGGAGGTGCTGATCCTGATGGTCCCCGATACCCCCGACGTCGAAGCGGTCCTGTTCGGCAAGGACGGCGCGGCCGAGGGCCTGCGCAAAGGCAGCCTGGTGATCGACATGTCCTCGATCAGCCCGATCGAGACCAAGGACTATGCCAAACGGGTCAACGAGAAGGGCTGCGACTACCTCGATGCTCCGGTGTCGGGCGGTGAGGTCGGTGCCAAGCAGGCGACGCTGACGATCATGGTGGGCGGCCCGGATGCGGCCTTCGCCCGCGCCAAGCCGCTGTTCGAACTGATGGGCAAGAACATCACCCATGTCGGGTCGGAACCGGGCGCCGGCCAGATCTGCAAGGTGGCCAACCAGATCATCGTCGCACTGAACATCCAGGCAGTGTCGGAGGCGCTGGTGTTCGCCTCCAAGGCCGGCGCCGATCCGGCCAAGGTGCGCCAGGCGCTGATGGGCGGCTTCGCGTCGTCCCGCATCCTGGAGGTGCACGCCGAACGCATGCTCAACGGCACGTTCAACCCCGGTTTCAAGATCAAGCTGCACCAGAAGGACCTCAACCTGGCGCTGTCGTCCGCCAAGGCGCTCAGCCTGGCGCTGCCGAATACCGCCGTCGCCCAGCAGATGTTCGCCTCCTGCATCGCCCATGGCGGGGCGGAACTGGATCACTCGGCTTTGGTGCTGGCGATCGAAGGCATGGCGGCGCATAGCATCCGGGACAAGAAATAATTAACCTTGTGATCGCCGGAACGAGTCGCAGGACCTGAAAAGGGGTTGAGTTTTAGAGCGCGCCCACCATAAACTGTGGCGATCACGCCTCTTCTGAGACGGCAATTGTCCCGGAGAGCTCAAGCCTCCGGGTGATGTCGGTCTTGGTTTCCGGGAAAGTGGTGTTCTTTCAGCTAGTTACTCGCATAAGTTGCGTGAGGACGGACGTTCCATGTCGATGCGTTTCACTGAAATCGGACAGCAGCTTCGGGCCTATCGGCTTGAATCGGGCCTCCGTGCCGAGGAGATCGCCGCCCGTTTGGGCGTCTCCCGCGCCGCGCTCTATCGCTATGAGAAGGGCGAGGTCATCAAGCTTGATACGATCAAGCGGCTGGCGGAGCTGCTGAAAATCTCGCCGCTGTCGCTGCTCGGGATCGGGGTGGAATACTACAACCGGCCGATCGGCTATTTCGAACGCGTGCGGCAGATCGAGGAAACCGCGGATCAGGTGCTGCAGTTGGCCGGGCCGCTGTGTTACCTGACGACGTCGGACGCCTACGACAACGCACTGTCCGAGGCGTTTGAGGAAACCGCCGACCAGGCCGGCAGCGAGCGCATGGCAATGCGCAGCATGGCGGAGCAGGTGCTCGGTATCCTGGCGGCACGGAAGCGCATGTACGCAATGCGGCGGCCAAGCATCATCGCGATGGTGTCGCTGCCGGCGGTGCAGAGACTGATCGAGGTGGGGATTGTCAGCGGGTCGCACGTCTCCGACCGGGTGCGGCGGATCTGCCGCGATGTGGCATTATCTGAGGTCGAGAACATTGCCAACCTGATGGAAACCGAACCGATGGGGCTGCAATTCGGCTTGCTGGCCGGGTCGCCGCCGAGTTCGTCGTTCAAGATTTTGCGAGCGCGGGATCGGGTCAGCCTGGGGATCAACCCATTCCGCACCGATACGCATCCGGGCGCGCAGACCGGTGTGGCGATGATCACCGGTGCGGATGAGGCGATCGCCGCGCATCAGCGGGTCGCCGAGGCCAGTTGGCGGGAAGCGGTCAAGGGGCCGTCCGGCGCACAGCGGTTGCGCCAGTTGCTGAACGTGGCGTCGCCGGTGTCGTAACACGAGGCGGCTGGAGTGCTTTCGGGCTAACGCAGAAGACGTGCTGCCCTCGCCCGAGGCGCGACTGCTCTGCCCCGTCTGCTCGCTTGCCCCGATCACGAAGCAATCCCCGCCATTCAATGTTTTGTGCGATAATACGCAAAGCAAAACAGCAGGGTCGCATGCGTATTTCGGTTTTTGGTATCGGCTACGTCGGGGTGGTCTCCTGCGGGTGCCTCAGCGAACTGGGGCATGAGGTCGTCGGTGTCGACATCTCGCTCGACAAGATCGCGATGCTCGCGGCCGGCCGTTCGCCGATCGTCGAGGAAGCGATCGACACCCTGATCGCCGGCGCCGTGCAGCAGGGCCGGTTGACGGCGACCGCCGA
>JAQGHW010000806.1 GCA_028291505.1 Rhodopila sp.
CATCTTGCGGCGCACGCAGGGGACCAGCAGGCCACTGAAAACAAAGAGCTAGTGTCGCGAATTCTGAGGTTCGCCACTATGGCGGACTTCAGATTCGGGACACTAGAATCCGTCCGTCGCGGATCGCCACACTGGCCTCGACGACCCCGTCCGGATGCACCGATGGATAACCAGGTCTGCAATTGTCAGGGCGGCGCTCATAGCATGGCCCAGCCGCCATCGACCGGCAGGTCAACCCCGGTGATCTGGCGCGAAACGGCAGACGCAAGGAACAGGCAGGCGTTCGCCACGTCTTCATCCACGGTGATCCGGCGCAAAGCGTATTCGCCGGCGTGACGGTCCACCGCCTCGTCCTCGAAAATACCCAGTTTGGCGGCAAGCGTCGGCACGACCTTGCCGCGGAAGCGTTCGCCATCCACCATTCCGGGCGCGACCAGATTGACGTTGATGCCGAACGGCCCAGCTTCCAGCGCCATCGATTTGGTGATGCCGCGCAACCCCCATTTCGATGCCGAATACGCCATCCGTCCCGCCCGCCCGCGCATCCCGAAGGTCCCCCCGACATTCACGATCCGCCCCTCCCGCCGGGCGATCATCCCCGGCAACACGGCGCGCATCGTGTTGAAGCAACCCGCCATGTTCAACGTAACGATTTCGTCGAATTCGGCGCGCGTCGTCTCCCATCCGGTCTTGCCCATCGGACCCGAGCCGCCGCCGACGTTCACCAGGATGTCGATGCCCCCGAAAGCCCCGATCGCCTCGTCCACCACCGCCTGGCAGCGCGCCGTGTCGGTCAGGTCGCAAGCCATGACCATGACCCGCCGGCCAAGGCCCCGCCCCGCTTCCGCGACCGAGGCGATCGCCGCGGTATCGCGACCCACCAGAACCAGATCGCAGCCCTCCCGTGCGAACGCGAGGGTGATAGCCGAACCCATGCCCTTCGCCGGACCGGTGATCAGCGCCACTTTGCCCGTCAGGTGCAGGTCCATGTCCACTCCGTCTCCATCGACTCAAGGCTACCAGACATCCGAATCCCGATCGAACGTCGATTTTGATACACGCTCACCCGATGTGGCACATTCGGATCTGGCCTCCCGAATCAGCTCACCCGGCGGCTGGACGAGTCGCAAACGATACCAATTGCCCGCGGTGCCCTTGCAGGAGCGTTACACCCGGCAAACCTCTCGGAACATGACTGGCTCTGGCCCCAGCCCGATTTATACTGGTTGGAACTTCAGACTTATTAATGCTTTCTTAACGAGTTCGCGTGCATGAAAAGTGCTGATCGCGGAGTCTCGGACATGTGTGCTCATCCTGCAGACCATGATGTGGCCGCCGCCAACAAGGCGGCTGGTTTCGTTGTGAACCTGCAGGTCAGGCACGACCGCCCCGTCAAATTGCCGGATGCGCCCAACCCGGCCAGCCGTATGACGCAAGCCCATCGCGCCTCGCCGCGTTCTACCGTCCCGCCGGCAATTCTTTGATGCCTCGGGCGCCACACCTCGGGCTCGCTCGGACCGATCGCCGTCTGACCATCGTCGGGTTCATACTCATTGCCGTCATCAGCGGCATAACGGGTTGGCTCATCCTGGCCCAGCGCACCGCCGATGTCGCCCGCGGTCGGCAGGCCACGGCCGATCTCGCGCAGGTGCTGGCCGAACAAAGCTCCCGCATCTTGCAGCCCGTGGACCTGACCCTGCGTGAGATCCTGGGACGCCTCACGGCAGCCGGGACAGAGCGCGTCAACGGCTGGGGATCGAAAGCCACCTTCGATCTACTCACGGAACGGCTGAAGGGCTTGTCGCAGGTCGACGCGTTCATGATAATCGGCCCCAATGGGCGGTTGCTGAATTTCTCCCGCGCCTATCCCCCCGCGCAGGTGGACGCATCCGAGCGTGACTACTTTCTCTACCTCAGCACGCACGACGATCACGCCCTCGTCGTCAGTGCTCCGGCGAAGAGCTACCTGGCCGGCAAGTGGACCGTCTTCTTTACCCGTCGCATCAATGGCGAACATGGGGAATTCGCGGGCATCATCGTTGCCGCCATGACCTTATCCTTCCTCGAGGATTTCTATCGCGCCGTAACACCTGAAAAAATGGCTGTCACAGTGCTGCGACGCGACGGCGTGATCCTGCTCCGGCACCCCCACACCGAAGAGCAGATCGGCAGCAGGATGCCATCCGACCGACCGTGGTATGGGCTGCTGGAAGGTCAGGGCGGATCGTATCGCTCGCCCGATTTCATCAACCATGCAGCCCGCCTGGTGTCGGTTCGTCCGGTGCGTGAGTTCCCCTTGATCATCAACGTCAGCATGGCGGAGGCAGAGGCGCTGGCCGGCTGGCTCAAGCAATCGCTCTGGCTGATCGCAGGTGCGATGTCCGCCGCCGCCAGCCTGATCTTCCTGCTGCGGATGTTCGGTATACAGTATGATCGCCTGGCGGCACAAAACGCCCAGTTGGAGACCAGCCGCCTGCAGTTCAACGCCGTGCTCGGCAACATGTCGCAGGGCGTGACACTGTTCGACCACGATCAAAGAATGGTGGTATGCAACCGCGGCTTTATGGATATGTACCGCCTGTCGGAGGAACAAACCCGGCCCGGAACCCCGTTCGCCGACGTCATCCGGCATCGCATCGCGCGTGGAACCTTCCTGGCAATGCCGCCGGAAGACTATATGTCACGCGCAAAATACCTCGTCGATACCAGTAAATCGTTTGAACTTTTTAATGAACTCTCTGACGGCCGAACGATTTTCCTGCACTCCAGGCCGCTCGGCGGCGGTGGATGGGTCTCGACCCACGAAGACATCACAGAGCGGCGCCGTGCCGAGGCAACGCTCGCGTTCATGGCGCGCCACGACGCCCTGACCACGTTGCCGAACCGGACCCTGTTCCAGGAACGCCTGACCGAGGCAATGGCGCTGGCACAGCACGGAACCCTGTGTGCCTTGCTGTGCCTCGATCTCGATCGTTTCAAGGTCATCAACGACACCTTGGGCCATCCAGTGGGCGATAGCTTGTTGCGCACCGTCGCCGCCCGGCTGACCGCCGCCGTGCGGGAGGTTGATACGGTCGCCCGCCTGGGCGGCGATGAGTTCGCGATCATCCAGGTCGGTCTGAACTCCCCCGTCGACGCCGAACTGCTCGCCGAACGCATCATCGCCACGATGCGCCAGCCATATGAAATCGACGGGCACCGGGTCGTGTCCGGAACGAGCATCGGGATCTCGATCGCCCCGAGGGACGGCACCGCATCCGAAACATTGCTGAAGAATGCCGATATCGCGCTCTATTTGGCAAAAACCGAGCGGCGGGGTATCTATCGCCTGTTCGAACCGGAAATGGATATCGATCTCCAGATCCGCCGCGGCCTCGAACTGGATCTTCGCGAGGCCCTGCCGGCAGAAGCATTCGATCTGCACTATCAACCCATTCTGGACCTTCAATCCGGAACCGTAATCGGATTTGAGGCGCTGATACGGTGGAACCACCCCATTCGTGGCCTGATCAACCCAGCCGAATTCATCCCGCTCGCGGAGGAAACCGGCCTGATCATCCCGATTGGGGAATGGGTGCTACGCAAGGCTTGCGTGGACGCCGCGGCCTGGCCGCGGGACATCGAGATCGCAGTCAACCTGTCGCCTGCACAATTCAAGAGCGGCCAACTTTTCGATGCCGTGCAGCGGGCGCTTGCGATATCGGGCCTGGATCCGCACCGGCTGGAACTGGAGATTACCGAAACGGTCTTGTTACAAAATAGTGAAAATACGCTGGCCCTGCTGCATCAGCTCCGCGCGCTCGGCATCCGCATCGCCCTGGACGATTTCGGAACCGGCTATTCCTCACTCGGCTACCTTCGCAGTTTTCCGTTCGACAAAATCAAGATCGACCGGACTTTTATCCGCGACGTCGATACCAACGTAGACTCCGCGGTGATCGTCGGCGGCATCGTCGGCATCGCCCGCGGCCTTGGCATGACGACCGTCGCCGAGGGCGTGGAAACAGCAGGACAGCTCGCCAAGGTCCGCGATCAGGGCTGCGCCCTCGTCCAGGGTTACCTGTTCAGCCGCCCGCGTCCAATCGGCGAGGTTCCCGCCTTGATCCGCAGACTCCATGTACGCGACCTCCATGTTCTCGACCAAAGCTACGTTGCCGGCGTGGCCTCATAGCACCCGGCACCCGCGTTGACGCTCCGCCGACCCACGCCTAGCGTGCCGCTCTCATTAGTCTTGGAGAAACGCTCTATGCCTACCAAACTCAAGGCGCGCATCGCCGCCGGCAAGGCCAACGTCAACGGGTGGCTCGCCATCCCGTCCGGCTTCTCCGCCGAGGTGATGGCTCAGTGCGGCTGGGACAGCGTCACGGTCGACATGCAGCACGGCGTGCAGGACTACCAGTCCATGGTGCAGTGCTTCCAGGCCATGCAGGCACATCCGGTCACCCCTCTGGTCCGCGTGCCCTGGAACGAACCCGGCATCATCGGCAAGGCGCTCGACGGCGGCGCCATGGGCATCATCTGCCCGATGGTGAACACCGCGGCCGAGGCAAAGGCCCTGGCCGATGCCTGCCTGTATCCGCCAAACGGCAAGCGCAGCAACGGCCCGATTCGCGCCGCCATGTATGGCGAGGCCAGCAGCTACCAATCGACCGCAAACAGCGAAATCCTCGTCATCCCGATGATCGAGACCCAGCAGGCAATCGACAACATCGACGAGATCCTCA
>JAQGHW010000086.1 GCA_028291505.1 Rhodopila sp.
TCGCCAGCGATCGCGGCGACCTGGTCTGCTTCTTTCGCCAATACCAGCGGCTGATGGCGCACTGGCGCCAGGTCCTGCCGTCCGACGGCTTCATCGAGATCGATTATGAAGCGTTGGTTGCCGATGCCGAGCCGGTTTCGCGTCGGCTTGTCGCAGCCTGCGGCCTGGTATGGGATGACGCCTGCCGCACGCCGCACCATAACCCGCGCCCGATCGCCACGGCAAGCCTGTGGCAGGCGCGCCAGCCGATTTATCGCACCTCGGTCGAGCGCTGGCGGCATTATGAGCCCTGGCTTGGCGAGTTGCGCAGCCTGCTGACGGACCCGGCCGGTGAACCCGTTTCGGCCTGACCTGGATCGATCCCGGGTATTGCCTTGTCCGTTCCGCCGGGGTGTTGTTACCCACTGGTAAGGGGAGAGCACGCGGGCATGTATCTCAACATTTTCGCGCATGGTTCGGCGCCACTCGACATGACCGGTTCGGACGAGTTCCGCAGCCTGCTGGCCAGCGCCGCCGACCTGGGCATCCCGCATGCGCCGGAGGTGCCCTACGGGTCGTGCAACATCGTGCTGCGGCAGATGCGGTTCCACTTCCTGGAATGGGGGCACGCCGATGCGCCGCCGATCGTGCTGCTGCATGGCGGCCACCAGTCGGCGCATTCGTGGGACCTGGTCAGTCTGCATCTGGCGCAGCGGTATCGCGTGCTGGCGTTGGATCAGCGCGGGCATGGCGACAGCGAGTGGGCTCGGGATGTTACGTATTCCAATCATGAGATGTCGCTGGATGCGGAAGCGTTCATCGGCGCGATGGGGTTGCGGCGGCCGGTGCTGATCGGCCACTCGATGGGCGGGCGGAATGCGATGCTGCTGACGCGGCGGAACCAGGCGCTGCTGCGGGCAGCGGTGATCGTCGATGTCGGGCCGGAACTGTCGGAGAAAGGACGGGCGGCGATCGCGGGGTTTGTTCAGGTGAACCAGGAGTTCGACGACCTGGAGCACTTCGTGCGCAACGTGCGGCAGTACGATCCATACCGATCGCGCGAGCACATCGAGCGGACGGTCAAGTACAACATGTTGGAGCGTGCGGACGGGAAATACGTGAGCAAGTGCGATTCCAACCCTCGCCGGCTCGGCATTCAGCGCGGCAGCGGGCCGTTGGAAAGTATCTCGCTGGAGGACGTCGCGCGGTTCGAACTGCCGGTGCTGCTGGTGCGGGGTGAGAACTCCAACATTCTTGCCCCGGACGCGGCGGAGCGGTTTGCCGCCGCGTTGCCGCGGGGCAGGCTGGAGACGGTCCCGAATTGCGGCCACAACGTGCACGGCCAGAATACCAAGGGCTTTATCGCAGCGCTGGGCGGGTTCCTTGAGGCTTTGCCGGCGGCGGACGGAAGCACGCCATAGCGCCGCGAGGTACAGCCCGGCGAAGTCGAGCGTGCCGTCCCGGGACGTGGCGGCAGTTGGCCGGATGCGCGGGGCTATCACAGCGGGGTGGCTCCGGGCGGTCCGAATACAATCGCGTTCCAACAAAAGATTGACCTGCATGCCCATGCGTCGATAAACCCAAGGTAGTATAAATAGAGAATAACACAACCACCGGTTATTTCGACGTGGAGAGACGTTTGTGGGTTTTGGTCGTTTGAAGGTTCGCACCCGCATTTTCATCGGCTTCGGCGCGCTGATCATGCTGAGCCTCGCGCTCGCGGGCTTCGGCATCTATCAGCTGTCCGGCGTCGGTAAAGACGCCAGGGCCATGAGCAGCCTGGCAGCGAATCTCGCGCGGGTGACCGAAGCGACGGGGCGGTTGGAAGCGATCCGCCGCGCCGAGACGCGCATGCGCCTGGACGGGGCCGACTTTCAGGACGCGAAAGATAGCGAAGCCACGGTGCGCAGTCTGCTGACCGCAGCCGGTCAGGCAACGCTCTCGGAGGAGCGTCGGCGTACCTACGCCAGTGTGCTCGGCGTGCTGAGCACCCATGATGAGGTCCTCCAGCGTTTCGCCGAACTCACCAAGACAGCGACGGATCGACGCGCGGACCTGTTCACCGGCGGCGACGCGCTGACCGCCGCTTCGAACCGCTTGGTCGAGACGGCTCATGCGGCGAGCGATCCAGCGATTTCGGACGCCGCCGCCAACGTCAATGCGGCGGTCCTGCTGGTTCGTGTGGCGAACTGGCGTTTCATGGCAACATCCGACAAGGCTGGCCCGGCGACGTTCAAGACCAATATCGAGAAGGCGCGAGCTGCGATCACCGCTATAGAATCGACGCCGAAGTCCAATGTCGGCGCGCTAATTGCGCCACTGCAGGCGGCACTGGCCGGGTATGAGACCAGCTTCAACGCATTTTCAGCGTCCCGGCTGGGATCCGAGGAGCTGTACACGGCCCAGATGGGCCCGCAAATCCTGACGATGCAGGAGCAGCTCGGCGGCGCCGCGACATCCCTCAAGGCTGCTTTCGAGACGGCCAGTGAAGACAGCGTTTCGATCATCGCCACCGCGTCCTGGTTGTCCTCGGTCCTGGCGCTGGTTGCCCTGGTGATCGGGGGTGTCCTGGCCATGGTGATTGGCCGCGGCATCGCCGGTCCGATCACCGCCATGACCAGCGCCATGGCGAAGCTCGCCGCCGGCGACCGGACCATCCAGGTGCCGGCGCGGGACAACACCGACGAGATCGGCGACATGGCGCGCGCTGTCGAGGTGTTCAAGCAAGACGCCATTGCGAAGGACAGCCTGGAAGCGACGCAGGCGCACGATCAGGCTATTCAGGCGCGCCGGCAGGAGGAGATCGGTCAGCTGGTCGGCTTCTTCGGCCGCAGCGTTGGCGGCGTGTTGAAGACGCTCGCCGAGGCTTCCGCCAACATGACCCAGAGCTCCACCGAACTTGAGAAGGCCGCGGCGGACACCAACAGCCAGGCCACGATCGTGCTGCACGAGGTCGAGCAGACGTCGCACGCGGTGCAGGCGGTCGCGGCCGCTTCGCAAGAACTGTCGGCCTCGATTGGCGAGATCAGCCGTCAGGCGAGCGACTCGCAGCGCATCTCCACCGCCGCGATGCAGCAATCTGATGAGGTCGTCGCCAAGGTCAGCGAACTGCGCACCGCCGCCGAACAGATTGGCACGGTGGTGGATCTGATTAACAGCATCGCCGGCCAAACCAATCTGCTGGCGCTGAACGCGACGATCGAGGCAGCACGGGCTGGCGATGCGGGCAAGGGCTTTGCCGTGGTAGCGTCGGAGGTGAAGTCGCTGGCGGCGCAGACCGCCAAGGCGACCGAACAGATCGGCAGCCAGATCGGCGCGATCCAGGCGGCGACGGTGCGGGCCGCCGAAGCGATCCAGGGGATTGCCGGTACGGTGCGGCAGGTCAATGAGATCGCGATGGCGATCGCCGGTGCCGTAGTACAGCAAACCGCCGCCACGCAAGAGATCGCTCGCAGTGTCGAAATGGTCTCCGGCAACACCGCCAACGTCACCGACAGCATGGCACGCGTCCAGGTCGCGGTCAGCGGCAGTGGCGAGACCGCGTCCGAAGTCAAGCAGACCGCGGCGACCCTGGCCACCGAATCCGGAACGCTCAGCGACGAGGTAAAGGATTTCCTCGCCGCATTGGACGATCTGGGGGACGGCGAACGGCTGGTGTCCTACGAGATGAACGCGGCAGCGACGGCGATCCTGGACGGGCGCAGCGTCACCGGGCGGGTGACCCGGATGTCGCCCGGGACCGCTTTGTTCGTTGGTTCGCTGACGGCGCAGGCGGGAACTGTGGTGGAGCTGCGGATCGACGGATTCAATCGTCCGCTGCGCGCGCGTTTTGTTGGCGCCGGCGCCGGGGGCGTCGACCTGCAATTGCCGCTGGGGCACGAACATCTGGCCTACGCCGCGCAGACCCTGGCACGGCTCGGGTTGAAGGCCGCCGCGTGATCCATATCCGTTCAACCTATTGACGCCGGGAGATAGCGACGTGGCAGATATCCTGCTGATCGACGACATGGCGGGTGTACGGCGCACCGTCACCGCCATGCTTAAGCGTGCCGGACACACGGTGACCGCCGCGGAGACCGGCGACGAAGGCCTGGAGATACTCAAGACGCACCAGTTCAACCTGGTCATCACCGACATGCTGATGCCCGGAACCGATGGTGCCGACGTGCTGAGCCATTTGAGCACCCTGCCGAACCGGCCGCGTGTGATCGCGATGTCCGGCGGGGGCGCGGGACTATCGGCTGACAGCGCCCTGCGTCTGGCGCGGATCAAGGCCGACGCGTTCCTGGAGAAGCCATTCGAGAGCGCCGATCTGTTGGCCGCCGTGGAAAAGCTACTCGGCAAACCGGGCTGAGCCGTCAAGACCGCTTACAAACACGGTCATGTTGCCGCGTCCGTCCGATCGTCACGGACCGGCTGAATCGGGCAGTCAACCGGCTTACGGTCCGGGCGCAAGTGACCGCGCCGGGCATGACGGTGGCAACGGCGGCGGTGGCGGGACCGACCTGGGAACGCATGGCGGCACGTCGATCTTTTCGCGGATTGGAAGCACGGTGAAAGGGCTCGCCAGATTGTTCCGCGTTGGCCGCCGGCCGGTTTGGCGCCGATCGATCCGAACCATCCCGAACCCTGGGCGAAACCTGGTGTGGGCCGGCGCTCTCGTGGTCTTCGCCCTGATCGCCGGTGCGGCCTTGATGGTGCTCGACCGGCGTTCGGCCGACCTCGCGGCCGCGGAACACGAAGCCGACAGCCTGTCCGTTGCTCTCGCGGAGCAGACGAGCCTGACGTTTGGGGCGGTCGATCTCGTTCTGCGTGATCTGCTGGAGCGCGTCCGCACCGCGGGCATCACGTCCCCCGAGGCGCTCGCCGCCAGTATGGGCACGCCCGAGGTTCAACGCATGCTTCGGGATGAAGTCGCGGGCCTCAGCCAGATCGACGTGGCCAGCATCGTCGGCGTCGACGGCAGGCTGATCAATTACTCCCGCCGATGGCCCATTCCTGACATCCTGATCCTGGATCGGGACTACTTCTATGCTTTGCGCGACAATCCGGCGCTAAAGACGTTCATCGGCGAACCGGTTGTCAGTCGGGGAACGGGGCGGACGACGATCTACATGGCGCGCCGGATCGAGGGGCCGGACGGCCGGTTTCTCGGGGTTGTCCTGGGCGCTGTCAGGATCGATTATTTCGCTGATCTCTATCGGGCCGTTTCCGCGGGCCAAGGGCGCATCGTTGGATTGCAGCGGCGCGACGGCGCCCTGTTGGCGGTGTATCCGGAAACGGGACGCTCGCTCGGCGTGATCCCCGCCGGCGATCCGACAGTCATGGATATCCAGCGCGGCGCACAAACGTCGCACTCCCTCGGGCTCAGCCCGATCAGCGGGGTGATGGTGCTACGGATCGCCCGGACTTTGAGCGACTTTCCGCTTGTCGTGGTTATCGGCCGGACCGAGGATTCGATCCTCGCGGACTGGTGGCGACAAACCGAAGGGATCGCCGCCGGTGCGGGTTTGGCCGCGATAACGCTGATCGTGGCGATCGCGCTGCTGGTCCGCCAGGTGACCCGCCGCGACGCATCGGAGGCCGCGCTGGCAGCGACCCTGAATCACATGGGCCAGGGCATCATGATGATCGACGGCGACCGCCGCGTTCAGGTGCATAATCGGCGGGTGTTGGAAATGCTCGACATTCCGCCCGAACTGATGGCGACGAGACCGCGGATGGAGGACCTGCTGCGGTTTCACTGGCATCGGGGAGAGTACGGTCCAGACGTTGCGGGCGTCGATGAGGCGGTCCGCAAACTGATCCTGGCGGATGAGACGCCGAACGAACAACATTGCTATGAACGGGTCCGGCCCAATGGCACCGTGCTGGAGATCAGCAGCGTCCCGCTGAGCAACGGCGGGGTGGTGCGCACCTTCACCGATGTGACCGCGGCGCGCATGCGAGAGGCGGCGTTGCAAATCGCATTGTCCGGGCGGGTCGAAGCCGAGACGGCGCTGCAGCAGCAAGGTGAGAATTTAGAGCACACGCTGGTTGAGCGGACGCGACCTTTGGCGGCGAGCGAGGCCCGGCATCGCGACATGGCCGAGGTGTCGAGCGACTGGATCTGGGAAATCGACGTGGCGTTCGGCCTGACATTCGTCTCCAAACGTTTCGGCGAGACGTCGGGGATTCCTTGGGCGGAGGTCAACGGCCGGCCACTTGGTGTTTTGGTGGCACTGGGCTTCGATGCCGGCGGGATGAGGGCACTACGCACGACCATCGACGCTCGCAACAGCTTCTACAACGTCATCCATCGGGTCGAGCTGCACAGCGGTGAAACGCGCTTCTGGGTGATGAGCGGCAAGCCATTTACCGACGCGGCGACCGGCGCGTACGGCGGGTATCGCGGCACGGGGACGGATGTGACCGTCAGAATAGAGCGCGAGGCCGCGCTGGCCGCGGCATTGCTGCGGACCGAGGCGGCCGAACGGACGGCTCGACGGGCTAGTACCAGGCTGGTGGAAGCGATCGAGGCGATTCCAGAAGGATTTGTCCTGCATGACGCCCGGGACCGCTTGGTGCTATGCAATTCGCGCTATCGCGAGTTTTATCAGCTCGACGCCGATCTGATGGCGCCGGGAGCGCTGTTCGAAGATTCACTGCGAGCCAGCTTCCTGCTCTCCGACCCTACGCTTGGCGCCGGCGCTATCGACGGGATGGTGACCGAGCGGCTGAGCCGGCACCGTGCGATCGGCGGGAATCATGAAGAACAGCGCCTGGCCGGCGGACGCTGGGTGCAGGTATACGAGCGGCGCACCAGCGACGGCGGGACCGTCGGCATCCGGGTGGATGTGACCGAAGCGCGCCAGCGGGAAGCAGCCGAACGCGATCGCGAGAAGCTGGCGGCGCTTGGGCAACTCGCCGGCGGGGTGGCGCACGAGATCAACAATCTGCTGCAGCCGGCGCTGGCATTGCCGGAGCTGGTGCGCGATCGCCTGCCGGCCGACGATATCGAGTCGCGAGAGGACCTGGACTGCGTGATCGAATGTGCCGGCAAGATGCGCGACATCGTGCGGAACATCCTGCTGTTCGCCCGCAAGGAGGAGCCGCTGCTGGCGTCGCTCGACCTGGCCGCGGAGGTGCGGGCGGCGCTCAGCTTCGTGGGTGATCTGGTGCCGCAGTCGGTCACGGTCCGCGCGGACGACCTGGACGCGCACCTGGGCTGCATCGTGGCTGCGAACAAGACCCAGCTGACCCAGGTTTTGACCAACCTGCTGGTGAATGCGGCGCAGGCGACGACGGGCGACGGTTCGGTTACCGTATCGATCGCCCGGGTCGACCCGACCGCGGAAGAGGCCGCCGAACTCGCGATCGAGGCGGGGCGCGGGTATCTCGCGGTCTCCATAGCGGATACCGGATCCGGAATGGATGAGGCCACCCGCGCGCGCATCTTCGAACCGTTCTTCACCACCAAACCGGTCGGCCAGGGAACCGGCCTGGGATTGTCGGTGGCGTACGGTATCCTGCGAAGCTGGCAGGGCGCGATCACGGTACGGAGCGCGGTGGGGCGCGGCACCACGTTCGTGCTCTACGTGCCGGTGATGAGCCCCGCGAGCGCGAAGGGCGTCGCGGCATAAGCGCAGGCGCGGGCGATTGTTAGTCGATGTCGTTGAGCACCGTGGCGTTGTGCTCGCCCAGTTTTGGCGCCGGGCCCGCCGGGTCGGGTCTTTTCCGGTCGAAGCTGACCGGCAGGCCGACCACATGCAGACCGCTTCCCGGCAAGGTCCGCAACATGTCCATGGCCTGCAACTGCTCGGTCGCCGCCAGTTCGGCGATATCGTTGACGGGCGCGACCGGCACGCCGGCCTCACCGATGATGCCCAGCCAGTCCTGCCTGGTCCGCGTCAGCAGCACCGGCTGCATCGCATCCACCAGCGCCTCCCGATTGCCGGCGCGTTGGCGTCCGTCGGAAAACTGGGGGTGCTGGCACCACTCCGGATGTCCCATCGCGCGTGCCAGTTTCGCGAACAGCCGGTCGTTGCCGGCTGCGATGCAGATCGGGCGGTCGGCGGTCTGGAAGATCTGGTACGGTGCCAGCGTGGCGCTGGCGGCGCCGTGCCGTTTCGGCAGGTTCCCGGTCACGTTGTAGGCGTTGAGCGGTCCCTGCACCCAGGCCACCGCGCTTTCGAACAGTGAGGCATCCACCACGCAGCCCGCACCCGTGCGGTCGCGCTGCTTCAGCGCCGCCAGGGCGCCGATGACGCACCACATTCCGGTCGCGGTGTCGTTGATCGCGGGTGCGCAGAATGTCGGCGGATCGTCCGGCCGCCCGGTCAGGGTCACCACGGCACCGTAACACTGCAGTAATGGATCGAACCCCGGCGCCAGTTTCAGCGGCCCGGTATGGCCGAACGCCCAGATCGAGCAGTAGATCAGGCGCGGATTGACCGCCATCAGGGCATCTGGTCCGATACCGAAATCATCCACGATCCCGGGCCGCAGGTTCTGGATCAGGATGTCGGCGTCCCGCACCAGTCGTTTCAGCTTGTCGATATCCGCCGGGTTTTTGATGTCGAGGGTAACCGAGCGCTTGCCGCGATTGTAGGTGTGGAAGCTGATCGAGTCGCCGTCGATAAATGGGGGCCCCCACAGCCGTGCGTCATCGCCGCCGTCCGGCCTCTCGACCTTGATCACGTCGGCACCCATGTCGGCCAGGATCACCCCTGCCAGCGGACCGGCCAACGCCTGGCCAATCTCGATGACCTTGATGCCGTCCAGCGGTCCGGCCATTACCCTAGACCCCGGCGCGCACGAAACGAATCAGCCTGCAAAACGCACTCCTGCCGGTTAGGGTCGACGGCTGCCGCGGTGTATGGATCAACGATCGCCGCGGCTGGGTTGGCACCTTGCAGACCTCTGGGCCCCATGTCCATGCGTGGCGCCTTCCGCGGTGTTCGAAGAACGTTGCTGTGAAGGCCGGTTTCTGGGGGATTCATGACGCTTGCAACACGGGCATGAAGGCTTGGACGGCGCCATTCGGCCATTTCCTTTCCAAACCGTTGAGCTTCAGCCTTGAGATTTACGAGGCCTGACCAGATCATGAATGGCACGCTGTGTCGCACCATCGTGTCCAGGCAATTTCTCAACCCGCGAAGCAATCCGTCCTGCTTGCGCAGCCAATTCAAATACCTGATCAGCGGATTGAATCCTCTGTTCCGCTTCCAGAACACGTAGGAAATCCAAGGTGCTCAATTCGACAATTCGCGCACGATCGTGAACCGTCACTCGCCGCAAAACCGCGGTTTCCTCGCATAACAACACGCCACGTTCGTTTCCCAGCAGCCGGTCCGGCTCCTCGATGACCCCCACCGCCGCCCGTTCGCCCAGGTTGGGTTCACGAAGATCAGGAATTGAGGCACGCGCCGCGTCGAACACCTGGTAAGCCTTGGTCGGCGCGATCTCCACACGCGTTCGATTCGCCTTTACCCAGTCGATGATATCTTGCGCATCCAGCCGGGCCGCGTCGTATGTCGCCTCATGCAGTACGGCATCGGGGATAACGAGGTCGGCATCTGCAAAGAGCAGATAGTCTAGCGACCGAGCGACCGCCAAGGTAGTCAGCGGCCCGGTATCGACCACGAATATTGTCAGATCACGTGGCATGTTTTGGGAACATCCAGGCGCGCGCGCGCTCGATTTGCGCCTCGCGGCCCGCGACAGGCGCTCGCGGCAGCGGCAGGTTCTGTTCACTCAAAAGGCGAAGAACCTCGCCGTACGTCGCGCCACCTAGGCGCCGACGCAATTCAAGAGCGGTCATATCCCCGCGCGAGTAAGCTTCGAGGGCTGCTTTTGCCTTTGTATCCATGACCCGCACCCTTTCGACCGACCGCAAATATCGGCAGGGACCACATTACGTCGCACGGTAGATAAGCCGTGTCACCGAAATTCCCAGCCCCCGCCCCGCCAACCGGGAGCCGCGCTCAATATCCCAAGGCGTGCAGGAAGTAATGAATTGCCTGCGCCACCAGCCCGGGGGTCTGGATCGATGCGAAATGCCCGCTGTTCAGTTCCAGGAACTGCGCGCCGGGGACCTGCCTCGCCATCGGTTCGATGATCGAGGGCGGACGCAGGCCATCGTGGCGCCCGGCGGTCAGCAAAGCCGGACAGGCGATCTTCGCCAGTTCGTGCTCGATATTCTCCGAGGCCAGCATGCGGTTGATCGCGGCGAAGCTGTCCGGGTCGTTGCCCAGCCAGCGAGCGCGGAAATCGGCGAACACCGCTTGATCATGGCGCACCACGGGTGGATATGAATTCGCCAGGCTGGTTTCCACCACCGACCGCATCCCGCCTGCCTGCACCGCGGCGGCGCGATCCAGCGTGGCCTGCCGGCGGTCATCGCCCACGCCGACGGCGGGACCATGCAGCACCAGCGCCGCGGCTCGGTCCGGGTAGCGCACGGCGAAATGCACCGCGATCGCCGCACCGACAGCGATGCCGGCCAGAGCGACCCTGCCGGTGATGCCCAACGCGTCGAGCAGCGCGGCGAGGTCGTCCGCCATCTGGTCCCAGGTGACCGCACCGTTGATTTTCTCGGACAGGCCGGCACCGCGGGTGTCGTAGCGCACCACCAGGCGGCCATGGTTCAATGCCGGCAGCACCTGGTCCCAGCTGTCCAGGGTGCCGCCCATCTCGTGGATCAGCACCAGGGTGGCCGGGCCATTGCCGCTGACGTCGTAGCGCAGGCTGGTGCCGTTGACTTCGATCCAGTTCATGGCGAACGTCCCCTTCCCTATTTTGGTTCGAACGATAGGCCGGAGTTGTGGCCTCGGGAAGGTGCGCGCATGTCCCAGACGATGATCCTGCATTGGTCACCCCGCTCCCCTTACGTGCGCAAGGTGATGATTGCGATCGCGGAAATGGGTTTGCAGGATCGGGTCCGCACTGTCCGCACGGTGGCTGGGGGGACGACGCCGCACTGGGAGTTGATGAAGATCAACCCGGTCGGAAAGATTCCGACGCTGGAGTTGCCGGACGGCAGCGCGGTTTACGATTCGCCGGTGATCATCGAGTACCTCGACACTCTGCACGATGGCCCGAAGCTGTACCCGGCCGCCTGGCCCGAACGGCTGACCGTGCTGCGCCGGCATGCGCTGGGACAAGGGATGCTGGACAACGCGCTGCCGCTGCTGGCCGAGGGATTCCGTCCCGCCGAACGGCAGAGCGAGCCGCACAAGGCGTTGTGGCGAGCGAAGCTGGTCGCGTGCGTCGAGGCGCTGGAGTCCGAGGCCGAGGCGCTTGCCACCAGTGGTTTCACCATCGGCCATCTGGCCATCGGGGTGGCGCTGGGCTACCTGGATTTCCGTTTCGCCGTGCTGGCCTGGCGAGATGGCCACCCGAAGCTGGCGGCGTGGCATGAGACGTTCAACGCCCGCCCGTCGGTGCAGGCGAATATGCC
>JAQGHW010000813.1 GCA_028291505.1 Rhodopila sp.
CCACACCCAGGCGGACCTGTGCGAGCCAGGAGCCGCCGACCGAGCGGATGCTGTCTACTGGCCGGAGGTCGGCGTTTTCGTTCAGTTCACAGAACAGCTTTCCGAGGGTGCCGGTGGTGTGGACCGCGATTGCGAGGATGCCGGCCAGCGGACCGATACCGAACGGCCAGACCAGGATAAATGCGAGCACGACCTGGGGGATTGTGCGCATCACCTCCAGGAAGCGACGGGTGACGAAGACGATGGTGCGGCTGCCGACGAAGGTGTGGGTCGCCGGAAAGGACAGCGCGAAGGCGGCGCCGAAACCAAGGGCGGTGGCGAGGATGGCCATCTCGATGGTTTGCCAGAGCAGCGACAGGTAGGTGCCGACGCGATAGAACCAATAGGCGATGGACTGGGGTTCCCTTACGCCGCCGAACAGGTTGTGCAATGCCAGCACCGGGATTGGCGCGGTGCTGCCTTTTGGTTCGATGGAGAACAGTTTGCCGAAATACTCACCGATGCGGGGGATGCCGTCGGCGATTTTCCCGGGGGAGAAGTCGGTCCAGGTGGCGGCGATGACGAACAGCAGGATGACGGCGGCGACGGTCAGGGCGGACTCGGTCTGGCGGGATCGGCGCAGGGCGCCGAAACGCTGCAGGAAAAGACGGTAGGCGGGGTCGTCGGTCGGGCTGAGTGTGGTCATTGCCTGGTGATCGTCATGGATGAGCCGATTCTAGTATCGCCCATCAGAGAAGGGCGATACGTCGCGATATGTTTGAAGTAGCCGATTCACGCGGCGAATCGTGGTCGCTTCGCGACTCACGCTTCACTGCGATCGGGTACTAGCCGCATCACGGAAGGTGGTGCCTGCGTCTGGAAAGTCGTGGGTGGCCGGGTCAAGCCCGGCCATGACACGGAGTAGCGGCGCGATGACGCCGGGGCGTGCGATGGTAAGGGGGCGCCATGACAGAGCGGCGGGGTCATGGGGCGATCGGAAAAATCATTAGCGGCTTCCCTGACGTTCAGCTTCGCGCAACTGGATGATGTCCTTGTACAGGTCCAGCGTTGCCGGAACGTAGCCGACGCCTGTCCCCTGCTCGATCTGGTCGTAGATGTCCTTGTGCGACTTGGGCAGGTCCAGCATGAACGCGGTGAAGGCGGCCTTCAGGCCAGCGGGCAACGCCGAGCGCAGGGCCCATGGGCCGTTGGGGATTTTTCCGGACTTCCAGATGATGTTCACGTCCGACATTTTCAGCATGCCGCGGTCGACCATGCCGCGCAGGGCGCCTCGGCTGAAGCCTTGCTCGATGTCGCCCTGGCCGGAGGTCCAGGTGACGCAGGCGTCGTACTGCTTGTTCAGTACGGCGATGATCCCCTGCTCATGCCCGCCGGCGAATCCGGTGCGGGAAAAGTACGCTCCGTCGGCCAGATCGATGCCGCTGGTCTTCAGCGAGGCGCTGGGGATCAGGTAGCCGGACGCCGAATTTGGGTCAGCCCAGGCCAACGAGTGCCCCTTCATCTGTGCGATGGAGGTGATGCCGGAATCCTTCCGGGTGAGCATGACGGAGACGTAGAATACGGTTCCGTCCTTTTCCAGCGGCACAACCGTGGGTTCGACGCATTTGCAGTCCAGCCAGGCTCCGGCGAAGGCCGATGGGCTGAACTCGGCGAGGTCGAGTTGGGCGGCACCCATGGCCTGCATCACGCCGGCGTAGTCGGCGGCGGGATACAGCTTCACCGGAATGCCCAGGGTTTGTTGCAACAGGTGCTGAAACCCGTCGTAGCGAGCCAGGCGGCTGGAGGTGTTCTCGCCGCCCAGCAACCCGATGCGCAATTCCTTGACCTGGGCCTTCCAATCCGGGGCTTTCGAATCCTGGGCGCTGGCAGCGGACGGGGCAACCAACGGCGCGACCAGGGCCAACGCGGCGATGACCATGTGGACGTAGATACGGCGGAACATACGCGCCTCCCAATGGCACGCTACCCCACCATGGCGGCGAGCGCGGCTGCCGGGAGATTAGTTGAGGTGAGGCGTTCGTCCAGGCCCTCGGAACCGGCCTGGCCGTAGATTTCACGCAGGACGGGGTCGGTGAGTGCCTCGGGTGCGCCATCGAAGACGATTCGGCCGGCCGACATGCCGATGATGCGGCGGCAATAGGTACGGGCAGTGTCCAACGTGTGCAGATTGGTAAGGACGGTGATGCCGTCGCGGCGGTTGATGTCGGCCAGCGCGTCCATCACCAGCTTGGCGTTGAGCGGATCGAGTGAAGCAATCGGTTCATCGGCCAGCAAGATCCCGGGTTGCTGCATCAGGGCGCGGGCGATGGCGACCCGCTGCTGCTGGCCGCCGGACAGGGCGTCGGCTCGGTTCATTGCGTTTTCCGCCATACCGAGCCGGTCGAGGGCGCGGATGGCGAGGGCGCGTTCGGTGGGGGTGAACCATTTCAGCAGCACGCGCGGTGCGGGGATTTGGTACAGCCGGCCGCACATCACGTTGGTCAGCACATCCAGCCGGTTTACCAGATTGAATTGCTGGAAGATCATGGCGGTGCGGGCGCGCCAGGCGCGAAGTTCCTTGCCGCGGAGCGAGGTGACGTCGGTGCCGTCGCACAGGATCTTGCCCTCGGACGGGTCGATCAGGCGGTTGATCAGGCGCAGCAGGGTCGACTTCCCGGCGCCGGAGCGGCCGATGATCCCAACCATTTCCCCATCGGCGATTGTAAGGCTGGCGCGGTCGACCGCGCGTTTGTCACCGAAACGGCGGGTGAGATCAACGAGTTGCAGCAAAGGATCGCCCTGTCCATGTCGATTGCTTCCGGGACCATCGCTGGTCGCGGGACGTTAGGCACTTAGCAGCCGAGCGACGGGGCTTGTGTGATGCTTTCATGACTCTGGGCAGGAGTATGACCTGTCCCGGGCCGCTGGGCGAGGGCGGTCACGTGGAAGCGGTCAAGTTATTTCCTCCGGGAGCGAATCCGTTCTAGTGTCCCGAATCTGAAGTCCGCCATAGTGGCGAACCTCAGAATTCGCGACACTAGCTCTTTGTTTTCAGTGGCCTGCTGGTCCCCTGCGTGCGCCGCAAGATGCGACGGACTTCGGGGGCAGGACA